>JAHYJF010000300.1 GCA_019428955.1 Burkholderiaceae bacterium | reverse complement strand
CAGGCTGGTGCTCCCCGGTTGCTGGCCGCCGGGGTCACGATTCCCGGGATTCTCCCCGGCGACGGTGGCCGGGTTGCGCTCGAAGGCTGTCCGGCGCTGGTGGCGGCGACGGTCACCCACGGCTCGTGGCGCAGCGGCGTGCGCAGCGGCCGCGGCGACGTGCGCGAACTTGAGCGCGAACGGCTGGTAGACGCGCTCGAGCGCGGCCAACTGACGCCGGGAGTGCGGCTGCGGATCGCGGCTGCGGATCGCGCCGCGGTGATTGCCGAGGATCGCGGCGGCCGCCTGGCGGCACTGCTGTGCCTGGCCCAGGCCGAATGGGCCCGGCACCAGGACAACTGGGGCGTGCCGGCGCAGGTCGACGCGCTCGAGGGCTGGATCGTCGCCGCGGATTTGCCGGCCTTGGCGGTCGCACCATAGAATCGTAAGGCATACTTAATCGCCGTCGCCCCGCCATTCATATCCACCCCGGACGAACTCCGCCACATGGCCGAGGGTCTGGGCAAGGCCATCAGGGCAGCGTTTCGGTGAAAGGGAGAAAACCATGAGTCTCTACGAAGTCACCCACTACATCGCCGGTCAGCGTGTTCCGACCAAATCGGGAATGCACAGCGACATCTACAACCCCGCCACCGGCGAGGTCGCCGGACGCCTTCACCTCGCCGACCTGGCCGAGGTCAACGCCGCCGTCGCGGCTGCTGCGGCAGCCTTCCCGGCCTGGTCACAGCAGCCTCCGATGCTGCGCGCGCGGGTGATGTTCCGCTACCTGGCGCTGCTCCAGGAACATCGCGCCGAACTCGCCGAGCACCTGGTGCGCGAGCACGGCAAGGTCTACCCCGATGCGCTGGGCGAAGTGGCCCGCGGCATCGACGTGGTCGAGTTCGCGACCGGCATCCCGCAGTTGCTCAAGGGCGAGTACACCGAACAGGTGTCGCGCGGCATGGACGCCTGGTCGATTCGCCAGCCGCTCGGAGTCTGCGCCGGCATCACGCCGTTCAATTTCCCGGCGATGGTGCCGATGTGGATGTACCCGATCGCGATCGCCTGCGGCAACACCTTCGTGCTCAAGCCCTCGGAGCGCGACCCGTCGGCGAGCGTGCTGATGGCCGAGCTTTTGCAGGAGGCGGGCCTGCCTGAGGGGGTGTTCAACGTCCTGCAGGGCGACAAGGTCGCGGTCGACGCTCTGCTCGAGCACCCCGACGTCGCGGCGGTGAGCTTCGTCGGCTCGACCCCGGTGGCCCAGCACATCTACGCGACCGGCAGCGCCCACGGCAAGCGGGTGCAGGCGCTGGGCGGCGCCAAGAACCACATGGTGGTGATGCCCGACGCCAACATGGACCAGGCCGTCGACGCCCTGATCGGCGCCGGCTACGGCTCTGCCGGCGAGCGCTGCATGGCGATCTCGGTGGCGGTGGCAGTTGGCTCGGTTGCCGACCCCCTGGTTGAACGGCTGGCCGCGCGCGCCGCTGCGCTCACCATCGGCGAGGGTCACGAGGACGGCGTCGAGATGGGGCCGATCGTCACCCGGGTCGCTCGTGATCGCATCGAGACGCTGATCGGCGTCGGGGTCAAGGAAGGCGCGAAGCTGGTGGTCGACGGCCGCAACTGCAAGGTGGCGGGCTACGACAACGGCTTCTTCACCGGCGGCACCTTGTTCGACCATGTGACCGCCGAGATGACCATCTATCGCGAGGAAATCTTCGGGCCGGTGCTGTGCGTGGTGCGGGTGCCCGACCTGGCCGCCGCGGTCAAGCTCATCAACGACAACCAGTACGGCAACGGCGTCGCGGTCTTCACCAGCGACGGCGGGGTCGCGCGCGAGTTCGTGCGCAACATCCAGGTCGGCATGGTCGGCGTCAACGTGCCGATCCCGGTGCCGATGGCGTTCAACAGCTTCGGCGGCTGGAAGCGCAGCCTGTTCGGCGACCACCACGCCTATGGCCCGGAGGGCGTGCGTTTCTACACCCGTCACAAGGCAGTGATGCAGCGCTGGCCGGACAGCATCGCCAAGGGCGCGGAGTTCAGCTTCCCGCAAACCCGCTGAAGCCTGGGCCGGCGCCTCTCTGCCAAGAGACGCCGGCCGGAATACCTGGCAGCGCGTGACGGGGCGGGATTACTCCCGCCGTGGTCTAGTCGCGGCGCAACTTCGACAGCCAGTGCTCCATCAGCTTTCCGGCCGCCTCGCGGCCGCCGAGTCCGAACGACAGCGCCTCCGCGACCGCGATCGACCCCAGGTCAGGCCGAAGGCCAGGTCGACGATGGTGTCGGCAATGCCCATGGCCCGCAGCCCTATCGCGACCACCAGTCCGATGATCACTATCCGGACCAGGCCGGAGAGCCAGGCCGAGCCGCTGACCGAGCAGCGCCGCGCCGCGCTCGTCGATCCCAATGGCGTCAAGCAGCCGGCGAGTGGCCGCGGCGGCGATCAGCGCCACCACCCAGCCGGCAAGCAGCAGCAGGACCGCGCCCATTATTGCCGGCACTTCGACGCCCAGAGAACTTCGCAGGGCGGTGAAGAATTCAGATTCTTCGATGATGTTTCCTCCCGTTGACACTAGCGCCGTCCTGGCGCAGTTCAAGCCCTAATGTAGGTGCCGCGCCTGCATAACGCCAGCGCCCTGGCTATCGGCGCGGCGCAGATTGTTCACGCTAAAACCACACCGCCAGGACGGAAGATCGCTTGACAACGGCACCAAGAAATAGAATAGTACGGTCGTTCGAAAAAATACAGCTCAATAGGGGTGGTTGCCACAGTGCGCAAAGGTGAACAGACGCGGGCCGCAATTCTCGAAGCGGCGCTTGAGCTCGCAGCTCGCCAGGGCCTGGAGGGACTGACCATCGGTACCCTGGCCGAGCGCATGAGCATGTCCAAGAGCGGCGTCTTCGCGCACTTCGGATCGCGCGAAGACCTGCAGATTTCGGTCCTTAAGGAGTATGAGCGCCGTTTCGTCGACGAGGTCCTGGTTCCCAGCCTGCGCGAGCGCCGTGGACTCGCTCGGCTCGAGGCGATCTTCGCGCGCTGGCTGGAACTCACCACCGTCGAGGCCGGCTGCGGCTGCATCTGGATATCCGGCGCTGCCGAGTATGACGACCGGCCCGGGGCGGTGCGCGACGAACTCGTCGCCATGGTCCGCTCCTGGCACCGTGAACTCGCCCGGGCGCTGCAGCAGGCCGTCGATTCCGGCGACCTGGAGCCCGACACCGACATCTCCGAAATGATCTTCGACCTCTACGGGATCATCCTGGTGCTGCACCACGACGCCCGCCTGCTCGGCAACGAGCGCGCGCCCGAGCGCGCCCGGCGCGCCCTCGAGCGCATCATCGCCGCGCGCCGCGCCGTTGTGCAGCCTGCCTGAGTGCTTCACGAGATTCCTGAACCAAAACGCACGAACGTTCGCTTTTATATCCGCCATTTACTAATAACACCTGTATTCGAAGGAGCTCCTCATGCCGCAATTCATCCCGCCTCTGCGTGACATCCAGTTCGTCCAGCACGAGCTGCTCGGTGTCGAGCCCAAGCTGAGCACGCTGCCCCACCATGCCGAGGTTGGCCGTGACCTCATCGACCAGGTTGTCGAGGAGGCGGGCAAGTTCTGCTCTGAAGTGCTGGCACCGACCAACCTGAATGGTGACCACGAAGGCTGCCAGTACGTCGGCAACGGCGTCGTGACGACCCCGGCCGGCTTCAAGGATGCCTACGAGCAGTTCTGCGCCGCTGGCTGGCCTTCACTGTCGTGCGACGTCAAGTATGGCGGCCAGGGGCTGCCCCACGTCCTGCAGACCGCGGTCCAGGAGATGCTCAACTCCGCCAACGTCGCCTGGACGATGTATCCCGGGCTCACCCATGGCGCCTACGCCTGCCTGGTTCATTACGGCGCGCCAGCCCTGCAGG
>JAHYJF010000299.1 GCA_019428955.1 Burkholderiaceae bacterium | reverse complement strand
ACGCCTTCGGCATCCCGGTGCGCCAGCACGTCACGCGGGGCGGGCTCTGCTACGAGCCCTTCTCGGGCTCCGGTTCACAGATCATGGCGGGCGAGACCAACGGCCGCCGCGTCTTTGCGATGGAAATCAGCGCGGCCTATGTCGATGTCGCCGTCGAACGCTGGCAGGCGGACACCGGCCGCGACGCGATCCTTGATGGCGACGGCCGGACCTTTGCTGCAGTGAAGGAAGAGCGGCTGGGCGACAAGCCCGACGCTGCTGCCTGATGGCCGCCTATTACAACGATTCCGACCCTGTAGCCTGCACCTGGCTGCGGGAGTTGATCGCAGCCGGACATCTGCCGAACGGCGAGGTGGATCAGCGCTCCATCCTCGAGGTCGCGCCTTCGGACCTGCGGGGATTCACGCAATGCCATTTCTTCGCCGGCATCGGCGGCTGGCCCTACGCGTTGCGCCTGGCCGGCGTTGGCGGGGACGTGCCGGTCTGGACCGGCTCGCCGCCCTGCCAGCCCTTCAGCGTGGCCGGGCGAGGCAAGGGACAGGACGATGACCGCCATCTCGCACCCGCCTTCCTGCGGCTGGTCGCTGCCTGCCGTCCGGGCCTCGTCTTCGGCGAGCAGGTCGCGAGCGCGGCGGTGCTCGGACGCACTGGCCGAACGCCTCGCCAGGCGGCTGGGGGCTCGGCTGACTGGGCGTGGTTCGACGCTCTGGCGGATGAGCTGGAAGCGGCATCTTACGCCGTCGCGGCGGCCGATCTGCCGGCTGCGAGCATCGGCGCGCCGCACATCCGGCAGCGACTGTTCTTCGGGGCCGTCGCCCTCGACGCTGGCGCAGGCGGGCTGGGCGACGGCTTCGGCGCGGGATTACAAGGACGGGTCGGAATGCCCGGCCGTGCCGATCAACGCGCTGCTCGGCAGGCAGGTCTGGCTGGCGGGCTGGCCGACGGCGATGGCCGGAACGCCGGCAAGGGGCGGGAACAACGCGGCCGGCAACACCGATGCGAGCCGACGGACGGTCGCGCTGATCAACTGGTCGAACGCGAAAGCGACCCGGGCGGGGCCCGCCCGACGGACGGCGTCTGGCGCGATCCTGACTGGCTCCTCTGCCGCGATGGCAAGTGGCGGCCCGTTGAGCCCGGAACATTCCCGCTGGCTGCTGGGATACCCGGCCGCATGGGGCTGCTGCGGGGCTATGGCAATGCGATCGTGCCGCCGCTCGCGGCGGAGTTCGTGACCGCTTTTCTGGAATGCCTGCCGGAGGGGCTGCGATGAGGCTGAGCCGCATGATGTCCCTTGTGGAAACCATCACCAATGCCGCGGTCGTCTCCGCATAACCAAGCGCGCAGCATAAGTCGGCGTGTCTCTGGTGCGCGGTTTTCTGCTACGGCGGCTGTTCGAGCGGTGGCGATACCCCACGAGCGATGATTGACCTGCTGAGACGGCAGTGCTTTACGCCAGACCTTGAAAATCTGGGTGCGGCGACAATGAACAACCATGAAGACATCCGTGACAAGCTCGCGAAACTCGAGGCGCTCTTTGCGCGTGGGGCGACCGCCGGGGAACGGGCAGCGGCCGGCGCGGCGCTTGGACGGATGCAAGCTAGGCTGGATCTGACCGGAACCAAGGTCGCGGAGCCAGAAATCGAATTGCAGTATATCCTTCCGGATGTCTGGGCCGTGCGGGTGTTCGTGGCGTTGTGTCGCAAGCATGACATGAAGCCCTATCGGTACCCTCGCCAGCGACGAACGACGGTCATGGTGCGAGCCCGCAAGCACGATTTCGAGCGAACAATCGCCGCCGAGTTTCAGAATCTCCACAGGGAACTGGCACGCTATTTCGACGAGATGGTGAACCACCTCATCGCTGATGTCATGAAATCCGACGGTGACGACGAAACGCTTGAGCAGCGCCAGATCGGCCCATAGTCAGGCGGACTGGAACGAGAAAGCCGCCGACCGGGCTCCGGTCGACGGCGGCAGGGGGGGTAGCAGTCTTGCTTGCAATCAGGCTTCAGGAATTCTGTAGCAGCGCCCCCGAACCTCGACCATTTCCGAGGTAATGGTCAGGCCGAGCTTTTTTTTCAGTGCCCCGGCCATCGCCCCCCTCAACGTGTGAGGCGCCCAATTTGTCGCGGCCATCATCTCCTCGATGGTCGCGCCCTCGGGCGCACGCAGCATGGCGATCAGTGTGGCCTGCTTGGTGCCCTCGCGCGGTGTGCGCGCCTTGGGCGCGGCCTCTGTCTCGGTGGGGGTGTCCGGCGCGGGCACTTCGGTCGGCGCGTCTGGCGCGCCCGCATGCGCTATGTGCGCGCCCTCGGGCTCGATGCCGATGGCGGCGAGGCCTGCGTCGGTGGCGACAAGCGTGGTGCCGTGGCCGTCGCCGGTTTCGCGCCACATCAGTTCGCCCTTGCGCAAGTTGGCGTCGACCTCTTCGAGGAAACCCTTGGCAAGCATCGCGCCGACCACCTTGGCAGCGGCACCGCCGCGCAGGCTCTCGGGCAGCGGCAGGGCGATGTGCTCGGGCCGCTGGGCGGCGGCGCTCAGGATCAGGGCTTGGGTGTCGGAAAGTTGGGTCATCGTCGTCTCCCGTATCGGGGCGCGCGGGATGCGAGCCCTTCTACGAGGCCGAACCCCGCAGGGCGGGGCTGGCGCGATGGCTGGGTGGGATTATTCGGCGTATTCGCCTTCCCTGAAGGCGCTGTCGGTGATCTCGCGCAGCTTTGCGCGGTAGTGGTTCAGTGTGCCAACGTGCCCCCAATGGATCTCGTCGGGGCTGGTCTGGAAATGGTCGGCGCTGAGGGCGGCGAGGCGTGACAGCATCGCGTCAATCTCGATCTTGGCGGCGAGGAAGGCGTCGAGGGCTTTGGCATTGTCGGTCGCGCGGCGGGTCATCCTGGTGGCTCCTTGGTCGAGTTGCATCGTTGCGTTGGACCAATGTTCGCTCTGGTCGCAATGCTTATCAACTGAATAAGCATCTGTTTTTGAATGATAATCGGAGCGGCCAATGCAGGGCATGAGCGAGCGCCAATACGCCGCGCTTGTCGGGTTGTCGCGCGGTGCGATCCAGAAGGCGAAGACGGCAGAGCGGCTGGTGCTGTTCGCCGATGGCAGCATCGATGCCGGGGCCAGTGATGCGCGCCGGGCGGAAATCACCGATCCGTCGAAGACCCGGAAGCCGCCCGAGCCGAAGCTGAAGCCGGTCCCAGAAGCGGCCGTGGCCGCTGTCGGTGACACACTGCGCGAACAGGGTCTCGCGGTGCCAGGCGTTGGCGGCGGCACGACCTACCTGCAGGCGAAAACCGCCAACGAGGTGCTGAAGGCGCAGGAGCGGCGCATCCGGCTGCAAAAGCTGAAGGGGGAATTGATCGAGCGGGCACGGGCCCTGTCGCTTGTGTTCCGACTGGCGCGGGAGGTGCGGGACGCATGGGTGAACTGGCCTGCGCGGTCGTCGGCATTGATGGCGGCGGAACTGGGCGTGGAACCGGCCGCGATGCAGAAGGCCTTGGAAAAACATGTCCGTGCCCACCTCGACGAACTTGCCGAGGTCCGGCCCGATTTCCGGTGAAACTGGCGACGACCTGACCGACTTCGACGGCGCGGCAGAAATCCTGCGTACCTGGGGTGCGGGGCTTACGCCCGATCCGGACCTGACGGTGTCGCAATGGGCGGACAAGCACCGGATGCTGTCGGGGCGCGCTTCGGCGGAACCGGGGCGGTATCGCACAGCGCGCACACCCTACATGCGCGAAATCATGGATCGCCTTTCGCCCGGCGACGAGACGCAGCGCGTCGTCTTCATGAAGGCGGCGCAGGTCGGCGCGACCGAGGCGGGCAACAACTGGATCGGCTTTGCCATCCACCAGGCGCCGGGGCCGATGCTGGCGGTCCAGCCGACGGTGGAACTTGCGAAACGCAATTCGCGCCAGCGGATCGATCCGCTGATCGAGGAAAGCCCT
>JAHYJF010000298.1 GCA_019428955.1 Burkholderiaceae bacterium | reverse complement strand
CGCATACACCGACGGCAACGACCGTATCTTCGGCGACCTCGGCAACGACTGGCTTGTCGGCGGCACGGGCAACGACCACCTCTACGGCGGCTATGGCAACGATCTTCTCAATGCCGATGACAATCACGACAGCGCGGCCCAGGCGGTGCATGGCCAGCTCGACCCGCTCGCCAACAACACGCCGGACACCGGACCGAGCTACGAGGATATCGCCTACGGTGGCGCTGGCCGCGACGTTCTCATCGGCAACACGGGCGGCGAGCGCCTCATCGACTGGGTTGGCGAGTTCAACAGCTACATCGTGCCCTACGCTCCGTTTGGCGCGTTCTCGATCAGCCGCCAGCTCTCGCCGGGGTTGATGGAATATCTCTACGCACTGTCTCAGTCGGACGGTGCCGATCCGACCCGCGATGTCGACGAGGGTCGTGCCGCCTCCGATCCACGCAATGGCGAGCCGAAGGGTGAACTCGGCCTCGTCCTCCAGAAGGACCCCGACTGGAAGGATCAGACGGGCGCGCCCGACGATCCGCAGCCGGGTAACATCCCGGGCGGCTCGAGGGACGTACTGCGCGGCGCAAGCTTCAATGTCGGGACCACGACTACCGACAAGGACGGCACACTGATCGGATTCGCGGCCGACAGCGGTAGCTGGAAGGTGCAGAACGGCAGGCTGGAAATCTCGCCGACGGCCCTGGGTCTAGACGCGGCCAGCGTCTTCTATGTCGATTCCTATCTGCCGACCTACTACGAGATCCGCGCAATCATCAACGCCGCCAAGCCGCTCGCTGGTTCTAAGTCCAATGCCTACCTGATCTTCGACTACGTCAGTCCGACCGACTTCAAGTTCGCCGGGATCAACATCTCAACCGACAAGATCGAAATGGGTCACCGCACCGCGGCGGGTTGGATCGTGGATGTGCAGACACCGGCCCGGGTGAAACCGGATACGGACTACAACCTGCTCCTGTCCGTCAACGGCACCGTCGCAACGCTTGTCATTGATGGTGCGCAATACTTCAGCTTCGCATTCACGCCGACCACGGACATCTACTGCGTTACCCATGGCCTGAACCGCGGCATGGTCGGTCTCGGCGCCCAGAATTCCTCAGCGCGCATCGACGATCTGGCCGTCCAGATACTCCCGGTCGAAATCACTTTGACCCGTGCCGACGACTTCAGCGATGCCGTGGATGACATCCAGTTCTCGGTGGCTTCCGGATCGTGGGCGACTGCCGGTGGCATCCTCACGGGAGCACCGGTCGCAGGATTCGACACGGCGTTCAAGACGATCGATCTGAAGATCGGTGCCAACTTCGTCTACCAGCTCCAGACGCAGGTCTCCACGTCCAAGCTGGCGGGTGTCGTCTTCGATTATTACGGTCCGAACGATTACAAGTTCGCCGCCATCGATGTGGAATCGCAGCAGATCGTTGTTGGACACCGCGCCAAACAGGGCCTTGTGATAGATGCCTCGATCTCGACGTCTCTTAACGCAACCATCGTCTACACCCTTGGAGTCTCGCTCAAGGGAACCACGGTCAGTGTCTCACTCAACGGTGCCCCGGTGCTTGGCTATGTCTACAACGCCTCGGTTGTAGACGGCCAGGCCGGCATGTTCGCCAAGGGCGGCTCGGCCAAGTTCGATTCGTTCCTCCTGAAGACCAACGACCCGAAGGTAGGAACCGGCATCCCGGTCTCCAACCCGGTGGCGAATAGCGATTCGTTCACCGCGACCGAGGGTGGCTCGCTCGTGATCACAGCCGCGCAGTTGCTCGCCAACGACACCGATCCGAACGGCCGGCCGATCACGGTTGTCAGCGTTTCGCAGCCCTCGAACGGCGGCCTCGTCCAAAACGGCATCGGCCGCTGGATCTTCACGCCGGCCGCGAACTTCAACGGCACGGCGACCTTCAATTACACGATCGTCAATGACCTGGGCGGCACGGCTATTGCCACTGTCAGCATTACAGTCCGCCAGCTTTACGGCACCACGACTTACACGGGAACGGGCGGTTCCATCAAGGACGCCGCCACCACCACGTTCAACCTGACGATCGCCGATGTCCGCACGATCATGGGTCTGAATGTGCAAGTCGCCATTGCACACCCGGCGATATCGGAGCTGACAGTCACCTTGATCAGCCCGGACGGGATAAGAGTCCCGTTGGCTGTCGGGGCCGGTATTGCGACGGGTGATCTCTCGGTGATGGTGGGCAAGCAGCTCAACGGCACATGGAAGCTGGAAATCATAGACGCCAAGAAGAAGAACTTGGGCACGCTGAACAGCTGGTCGCTGATCGTGGAGTGGGGCAAGCCGCTGCTTGCAGACGGATTTGCGGATTCAGGCTCGGTTTCAGGACAGATCCTGGGTTCTGATGATGTGACCCGTGTCACGCAGGCCGCGATCGAGCGTTGGTTCACGGACGGTTCGCTCGGCGACGCGACGATGGCCTCTCTGCAGGATATTTCGTTTCAGGTCTTGGATCTACCCGGCTCAATGCTGGCCCTCACCACCTGTGAGGTCGTTTACATCGACATCGATGCCGCGGGGTATGGCTGGTTCGTAGACCTGACCCCCGCTGATGACGCGGAGTTCAGCCTCGAAGCCATGGACAATGAACTGCTGGCTGGGCCGGACGATGCTGCTTATGGCCGTATGGACCTGCTGACCGTCATCATGCACGAAATCGGCCATGTCCTGGGTATGGAGCATACTGCTGCCGATTCTGAACCGCTAATGAGCGAAACCCTCGACGCTGGTGTGCGGATACTGCCGGTCTCCATTGATGTTGTTGTCGTTGAGGATGGCACTGCGGTGAATAATCCATCCCCGTTTCCGTTCCATCCCGGGGAGGCACAGGATGGAGTTGACACGGGCGCCCACTATTATTTCATCACCTCTTTACCGCCTTCCGATCTCCCAGCAATCCTCCCCCATCTTCTTTATCGAAACGTTGAACGGCAAGGGCAGGGGGAAAAAATAAACAACCAGATTTTAAGTGATTTGCCCGAAGCCCTGGAATCGGTTGATATATTTCATTATCTCATTTCGGGGAGCGACAGCGACAAGAGATCTTATGGCCAGCCATAATAGTTTCCCCCTGCGTAGAATGCTTCGCACTGCCATAGAAGGATGCTACGCACCTGCAGGCGAATTTCTCCCTGAGAGTTTTTCAGTCGAGTTTCTGAATTCAAGCAAACATCTGATATAATTAAGCTCACTGTTTTATCTTCTCAGTAAATCTTTGTCCAACGTCCGGATATCCCTAACTATGCGATCGTTTCCGTGCGACCGTCCGTTAACGGGAAACGACCCTTGGTTAATTAACAATCGGTGTTTATTGAGTATTTAATAATACGCCGTTCTTTTGCGAATGTGGCATGTTTTGTGCTTTCTGTCGCGCGTATCCGGGGACGGCTATTTGTCGGTTCTGAAGGACGCAGAGCAAATTACAGTTTAACGAAGGGGTTTTCATGGATTTCAATCTTAATGAAGAACAGAAACAGTATCTCGATACAGTGCGACGTTTCGTGGCACGGGAAATAACGCCCCATGTGCTCAATCTCGAAAAGGGGCATGTCTTTCCATTTGAAATTATCCGCAAGGCGTGGGAACTCGGCGTCATGAATCTTTCCATCCCCGAGGATCTCAAAGGCTATGGCGTGGACGCGATTTCATCGGCCTTGATCATCCGGGAGCTTTCCTACGGCGACAGCGGCATTGCCACCTCAACCATGTGCAACGATCTGGCCAATATCGTCATCGCCCTGCATGGCAGTAAGGAGCAGCAGCAAACATTCCTTACTCCCTTTGCTGAGCAGGCGATTCTGGCGTCATTCTGTCTGACTGAGCCGAATGCCGGTTCCGACAACTCGAGCATGACCACCGTCATGCGCAAGGGCAAGGACGGGAAGTACATCCTGAATGGCGCCAAATGCTTTATCACCAATGCCTCCTTCG
>JAHYJF010000297.1 GCA_019428955.1 Burkholderiaceae bacterium | reverse complement strand
AGGGGTAATATCGGCTGTGCTGAAGAAGAAACTGGGGCTGGCCATAGCCTCGTGGAAAGTTGAGGGACGGGGGAGGGTCCGGAAGATTGAGGGCGTGTGCTCGAAATAGGCTATTACTGGTCTCGACGATATCGCTCCTGCGGCCTAAGAACTGGCTTAGTCAACCTATGCTTTCAGCGCCCGGGTCGGATTCGTAACGATTTAAGAAGCTTACCGATCACGTCCGTAAATCGCTTTTCTGTTACCAGTCTATAGAAAAGCTTCGCGCCGCCTGCCATGACTAAGATGCCGAGCAACCCAAATGTCATGGCCTGTGCCCACTTAACCTGGAAAATCCAGCCTGCAATTAAGATCAAAAGCACTGGAAGTCCAATTCCTACGTCAAGCAATATTCGAAGCGGGCGATCTAGGCCGGGTTGGTAATAATCGTCAAGCCAGTGGTGAAAGATGAGCGGCTCGGTCACGTCAGTGATCTTGCCTTCTTTGGTCACCAGTAGTGTCATTCGTCGAGAAAATGGTGATGCGCGGAAATTACCTATGTGCAGGTAATAAAGGCTGTCTGCAGGGTCGGGCGGAAGATCTGTCTTCGGATTGCCGCCGGATTCCACCCAGCGAACGTGAATTTCTTCTCCGCAATAGGCCGTCACTAGAATTCGATCGTCAACAATCTCGATTCGGTTGGTGAAATCCGGTTCGGGCGAGCCGAAGGGACGCTTAAGCGCGACCTCGCCCCCCAGGCGGATTGAAACACAAGCTGTCAACGGTACCTGCATCGGCAGCCGAACTACTATTGGACCGCTTACGGCCCACGGATTTGCCAAGATCATATCATTCATGACGCCCCCTTATCTGGGAACTATGATCCTATCGGGCGGCCAATACTGCAAGTTTCTTATTGCGCACTCAAGTTAAGATTCTCTTGCTGCCCAACGAGCCGAGACATCGACTTTGTGACCTTACTCCTCGTCATCTGCCACCGCCGCACCGCCACGTCGCAATACACCGGGTCCTGCTCCATCGTGAAGCAGCGCCGCCCCGTGTGTTCCGCGGCGATCAGCATGGTGTTGGAGCTGCAGATGGGCTCGAATGCAGGCCCCCCGGGTCGGTGAATGATGTCAGCACCACTTCGGCCAAGCGCCATTAGGAAGACGGCCGGGTGCGATCCGGCAGCGCCCCGCAGTAGCCCGTCCAGCTCATCCTTTGGGATGCCGACTAGCATAAGATCGAGATCCTCCGGCAACTGCGCTTGCAGTTCCTCGAGTAGCAAGATGGCGTTCCACCCGCCCAGTTCCGTCAGCTTGCTGGTGACGATTCGATAAGGCTCGGCGCTGCACCTCGGTCAGAAGGCCCAGCACGATCACCGGCACCTCGGCTAGACCGAGCTGCGCTGCGGCCAGAATGCGGCCATAACCCGCGATCAGTTCGCCGTCGGCGACGACGAAGCAAGGCACGGTCCAGCCCAACTCGGCGAGGCCTGCGGCGATCCTCGCCACCATGTCAGCGTCATGGGGCTTGGCATTCCGGGCACAGGGGCGGAGGCGGGCCAGGGGCAAGTGCTCGATCCGGCCGGGCAGCAAGGGCGCGCTCATGCCGCGAGCCGCTTGGCTTTCAGGGCCGAGAAAGTCTCGCCAGTTTCCGCCAGCACCGCTTCCTTACCGGTGAACTGGCGCCAGCGCTCAATGGCCACATCGACATAGGCAGGGTTTAGTTCGACCCCGAAGCAGATGCGCCTGATGGTCTCGGCAGCGATCAGCGTGGTGCCGGATCCCATGAAGGGCTCATACACCGCCTGGCCGGGGGCCGAGTTGTTCAGGATCGGTCGGCGCATGCATTCCACTGGCTTCTGTGTGCCGTGGATGGTCTCGGCATCCTGGTCGCGGTTGGCAATTTGCCACAGCGTGGTCTGCTTCCGATCCCCCGCCCAGTGGCCCTTGCCCCTGGCGCGCACGGCATACCAGCAGGGTTCGTGCTGCCAGTGATAATCGCCGCGGCTGAGAACGAGGCGGTCCTTGGCCCAGATGATCTGCGACCGCACGGCGAAACCTGCCGCAGCCAGGCTCTCGGCCACGGTCGCGGCGTGCAGCGCACCATGCCAGACATAGGCCACGTCACCGGGGAACAGCGCCCATGCCTCACGCCAATCGGCCCGATCGTCATTCAGCACCTTGCCGGTGCGCTTGGTCTTGGCCGCACCATCGGCATTGCGCCAGGTCGGGTCATAGTCCACGCCATAGGGCGGATCAGTGACCATCAGCAGCGGCTTCACATCGCCCAGCAGCCGCCCGACCACGTCTGCCGAAGTGCTGTCGCCGCAGATCAGACGGTGCGATCCAAGTTGCCAGAGATCGCCCGCCACCGACACCGGCGTGACCGGCGGTTCCTGAACGTCATCTTCGCCCTCGACTGCACCGCCTACCGACTGATCCGGATCGCGCAGGAGGGCATCCAGATCTTCGTCGGTAATCCCGAGCAGCGACAGGTCGAAATTCTCGGCCAGCAGCCCCGCGATTTCGTCCCGCAGCATCGCCTCGTCCCACTCGCCCAGCTCGGTCAGCTTGTTGTCGGCGATCCTGTAGGCACGGCGATCGGCTTCGTCGAGATGGCCGAGCCGGATCACCGGCACTGCGGTCAGCCCCAGCATTGTGGCCGCCAGCACACGGCCATGTCCTGCAATCAGCTCGCCGTCGTCGGCGACCAGGCATGGCACGGTCCAGCCGAACTTCGCCATGCTGGCGGCGATCTTCGCAACCTGGTCGTCGCCATGGATTTTGGCATTGCGGGCATAGGGGCGCAGCCGCTCGATCGGCCAGGTTTCGATCTGGCTCGGTGCGAAGACGAGATCCATGGGGTGACTTTCATGTGGGGCAGGGCGGGCAAGCCGATGCGCGCTGGGCGACGCCAGCGTCAGGATCGAGATCCGCGATGTGGGGGAAATGAGAAGCGCCCGCGAGGGATTTCCTCCGGACGCAAATCTTCGATGATTAAGGGATAAGTCAAGAGGGGCGGCTTTGTCAAACGAACAATACGCGCGGATTCAATGGCTTCGTTGCAGGTGGCTTCCACGGGGTCGCCACTTGCTGCGCGCGGCATGTGTTCGGCGCGTGCTCCGCTAATTGGCGCATGGTCGGGAGTTGGATCTTCGCGTCGACTGAGCATCCCTCAGGATGATTATCATTTATTGTCAGATGGTTAAAAATATATATTCGGATTGCAACTAATCCAGAAAACCAATACTGCATGAAGCAGAGAAGGAATAGACGGCAAGGAAGACAATATGGAGCTATTATTGATCTGGATCGGCACGCTCTCAGCAGCGATAATTTTGAGCATTCACGGCGCGTACTATGGTGCCTTGGCCGATGCCTGCCTGAAGATTGGCACTCGACTGGAAGGTGCCCAGGACGGAACAGTAGGCTTTCAAGACGCCATAACATCTCCCGGCTCAACGAATGCCCGAATGATCAACTGGCTGACAACGTTGTGCCTGGTCGCAGGAGCCTGGTATCTTCTTGGCCTATACGGGATGATAGCTTTTCTCGCCATTCGCTTGGTTGCCACAGTACTATTAGGCTCAGCGCTGAAGGCCGATCCTCCAAAGCGGCACTTTTGTCGCAAAGTTTACCATTCGATGGTTAACAGAGAGGCCGACTTCGTCAAAGCCGGTGACAGCTTGCGCGCAGAAGCAATTGGAGACCTGCGTGCACGTTTCGATCGTAGCCCTTTCGCAAACTTTCTCGTAAACTAAGCAGGTTACCACGGTGCGAACTGCGGATCGACACTGCCGTCCAGCTTGTCGTGGCTTCCGCTGAGCGGCTTCCACTGCTTGGCTTCCAGCGAGGTGATGGAGTGGATGCCTCCCTCCCCTACGGCATCGCAATGTGCCAAGCTTTGGACGTTGAAACCAAGCAAATCGAAGGAGGCATCCGTGAAAGAAGTTACCATCATTGGCGTCGATCTGGCAA
>JAHYJF010000009.1 GCA_019428955.1 Burkholderiaceae bacterium | reverse complement strand
CGATGTACCAGCGCGGGAAGAGCATCAACTCGCGTTCGAGCAGGACGCGATTGTAGTCCGGGAAGACGCCGCCGCGGCTGGCCTGCTGCAGGCGCGTGAGGGCGGTGAGCGCGTCGCCGTAGAGCCGGGGCGCGGTCGCAGCGCTGAGTTCATCGAGGTAGGTGCGCGTCCCCAGGTCGCGCAGCAGCAGGAAGCCGCGCGCGAGGTCGGCCTCGTGCACCGTCGGCACGCTCAGCCCGGCTTGCCCCAGCACCTGGGCGGCATGCACGAACGCCCGGCAATCTTCCTGCGGTGGCGGCGCGTCCATCGCGATCATGGTCGTGCCGGCGGCGTCGAGGCGGAAGTAGCGCCGGAAACTGGCGTCGTCCGACGCCACTCGCAGTGACTCGGTCCGCAGGCCGTAGCCGGCGGGCATGGTTCGCAGCCAGCCCTGGAGTTCGTCGAGTCGTTGGTCTTTGGTCATGGGAAGCGTTTTGTGCGATGCCCGGCGCGAGTCGTTCGTATAATAGTCGACGTTTCCTACCACCCTGTGCGAGCCCATGACCAACAGGACTCGTCGCCCCGGCGACCGCCGACCTGCGCGCGGACTGCCCTGCAGTTCGGTATGTACTTGCGCGCCCTGAGCGGCCTCGCGCTTGCGCTCGCCGCGGCGCTGATCGGTATCGGCGCCAGTGACGCGCTGGCCCAGTCGTTACGCTCCGCCTCCCAGCCCTGGTACTGCCCGTTGCCAGCGGGGACGCCGACCATCCGGGTTCCCGCTGCCGAGCTCTTGAGCGAGCCTGCCCCCGTCCCTGGCGCGGGGCTGCAAGGCCGGAGCGACACCGGTGCCGCCGCCCAGCCGAATGCCGACGCTGAGCTCAGGCTGCGGCTCGACCCGGCGCTCAGCGAGAGCGGACCGCGACCGGGCGAACAGCTGCCGATCTACGTCAGTGCCGACCGGATGAGCGGACGTCTGGGCGAGGAGATGGTGCTGAGCGGACATGCCCAGCTGCGCAAGGGTGGCACCGTGGTAAGCGCCGAACTGATGACCTACCGCGAAACCAACGAAGAGCTCGTCGCCTCCGGACAGGTTCGGGTAGCTCGCCAGGGAAGCGTGTTCAGCGGCCCGGAATTACGCCTGCGGCTCGATACCAACGAAGGCGTCTTTGTCACCCCGACCTACGAACTGACCCGCGTCCAGGGCAGAGGAGGGGCGGATCAGATCGAATTCCTGGGGCCGCAGCGGATGCGCCTGAGCAACGCCACCTACACAACCTGCCAGGGTGATGATCCGGACTGGATCCTCAAGGCCGGCACGCTGAGCGTCGATGAGCAGGCCGGTGAGGGCAAGGGCCGTTCGGCGCGGCTGTATTTCAAGGGAATCCCGATTCTCGCCACGCCGTACTTCGAGTTTCCGATCGGCGACCAGCGCCGCAGCGGGTTGCTGCCGCCGTCCTTTTCGCTGTCGAGCCGGAGCGGCCTTGAATTCGTCGTGCCCTATTACTGGAACATCGCGCCCAACCATGACGTCACCTTCTATCCGGGCTTGCTGGCGCACCGCGGGCTGCAGCTGGGCACCCATTACCGTTACCTTGGTCAGTCATATTTCGGCGAAGCGCGCCTGGATGCCACTCCCAACGACACGAGCACCGGTAAGTCGCGCTACTTCTTCAACAGCAAGCACACCATCACGGATTTCAAGGGCTGGACCGGCGGCTGGCTGGTCAAGGGCGTCTCCGACGATCGCTACTTCATCGACTATTCGAGTTCGATTCTGATCAGTTCGGAACGCAACCTGCCGCGCGATTTCTACCTCGCGCGCCGTCACGGTGACTGGTCGCTCCTGGTGCGTTCGAGTAGTTGGCAGAACATCCTCGATGCGGCCGCGGCACCGCCCTACGACCGGGTTCCACAGTTCCACCTTCGGCACCAGCGCCACGACCTCGAGGGCTTCGAGATCGACGGGCTCTACGACGCGACGTGGTTCACGCGGCCGCTCGCCGGTGCCACCGAAGGCCTGCGGGTGATCGCCAATCCTGGACTGAGCTATCCGGTCAGGCGTCCCGCAGGTTTCCTGGTCCCGCGGGTAGGGCTGCATCTGGGCGCCTACTGGATCAACGATAACGACTCCCAGGGGCAGAGGACAACGCAAGTTGTCGTGCCGACTTTTTCGATCGACAGCGGCCTGGTGTTCGAGCGCGACGCCCAATACCTGGGCCGCACCTTCAGGCAGACGATGGAGCCGCGGCTCTACTACGTGCGCACCCCGTATCGTGACCAGTCCGATATACCGGTGTTCGACACCGGGGCCGCGGACTTCAATCTGGCGGAGCTTTTCACTCCCAACGGTTTCGTGGGCGGCGACCGGGTTGCCGACGCCAACCAGCTGACCGCATCCATGGTCTCGCGCATGATCGATCCGGCATCGGGGAGCGAGGCTCTGCGCCTGGCGATCGGTCAGCGGTTCTACTTCTCCGACCAGTTGGTGTCGATTCCAGGAGTGCCGCTGCGCACCGACGCGCGTTCCGACCTGCTGTTCGGGGCTGCTGGCCGGCTCGGTGCCCGGACGAGCATCGATGGCGAGCTTCAATACAGCCTGGGCAATTCGCAGCTCCAGCGCCTGAGCGTGAACTGGCGCTTTTCGCCCGGCGAGCAGCGCGTGTTCAATGCCGGGGTGCACTTCCTGCGCAGCGAAATCGGCCAGTTCGACGTGTCCTGGCAATGGCCGCTGTCGCCGGCCTGGCGTACGATGGGCAGGGTCAGCTACTCGTGGCTCGACCAGCGTATCGATGTCGCCAATTCGCAGTTGGTGCCGGCGCGCGCGGGCGTGGTCGAGAGCGTGCTCGGGGTCGAGTACCATGCATGTTGCTGGGCGACCAGGTTTGTCGTCCAGCGTTTCGTCACCGCCGAGCAGACGACCACATCGGCTTTCTTCATTCAACTGGAGCTGAGGGGTGTTGCCCGGATCGGTTCCGATCCGTTTGATATATTGCGCCGGAATATTCCCGGCTATCAGTTGCCCACCGACCGGCTTGAAGCGCCCAGCCGCTATTACGGATACGAATGAACGTGAAGACCAGTTTGCTTGCGGCCGCCATCGGCCAGATCGTGGTCGGTGCATGGTTGGGTGCGCATGGCGCCCCGGCCTTGGCGCAACAGAAACAGGTGGTTGGCATCGACCGGGTGGTTGCGGTTGTCAACAACCAGGTCATAACGGCGAGCCAGCTGGCGAAGCGGGTGGAAATGGTCACTCGGCAAGTAGGCTCCGCTCCTGTCCAGCTTCCGCCCGCCGACGTGCTCGAGAAGCAGGTGCTCGAGCGCCTGATCATCGAGCGCGTCCAGGAGCAGAAGGCCGCGGAGCTTGGGATCCGGGTTGACGATGGCCAGCTCGCGCTAGCCATCGCCGGCGTTGCCAGGGAAAACCGGCTGTCGCCTGAAGGACTGCGGGCCCGGATCGAGGCCCAGGGCGACAAGTACGATTCGTTCCGCGAACAAGTCAGGACCGAAATCGTCAGGGTGATGCTGCGCGAGCGCGAAGTCGATTCGAAGGTGCAGGTGAGCGAGGCCGACATCGACGCCTATCTCGCCGGACACGACGCCACCGGGGTCACGCCCCCGGAGTACCTGCTGGCGCAGATCCTGCTGCGGGTGTCCGACAAGGCCAGCAGGCAGGAGATCGACCTGCAGGGACAGCGGGCCCAGGAACTGGAACGCCAATTGCAGGGTGGGGCGGACTTCGAGACCCTGCGCATGCAATATCCTGACAACAGCACCGGTGACATGGGTTGGCGCCGGGCGGACGAATTGCCGGAAATGTTCGCGGTGGTGGTCACGCCGCTCAAGCCCGGCCAGTATTCGCCGTTGCTGCGCAGTCCCGCAGGCTTCCATATCCTGAAGCTGATCGACAAGCGCGGCGGGGCGGCCCCCGCCAGCACTCCGATCATGCAGACCAAGGTTCGGCACATCCTGATCAGGCCGTCGGCAACGCTTTCCGAGGCGGAAGTGGAGCGCCGGGTGGCCGATATCAAGGCCCGCCTGGACACCGGCAAGGAAGATTTCGCCGCTCTCGCGCGCCAGTATTCAGCCGATGGCAGCGCTGCCGCGGGTGGTGATCTCGGCTGGATCTACCCCGGTGACGCCGTTCCCGAATTCGAGCGTGCCATGAATGCTCTCCGGCCCGGCCAGCTGAGCGGTCCGGTGATCACCCCGTTCGGAATCCACCTGATCCAGGTGCTCGAACGGCGCCAGGACGTAGCCTCGCCGGAGCGCCAACGCCAGGCGGCGCGCCAGGTGCTGCGGGCCAGGCGCATTGAAAGCGCCACCGATGCCTGGCTCAGAGAACTGCGCGACGAAGCCTACGTCGAGTACCGACTCGGTTCGAATTAGCGCACACGCCCGGGGGAGATCTGGCCAAATCCGTTTCCGGTCACCGTCCGCGGCGACGCTTCGGGCAGAATTTCCTGACCGACCAGGGCGTCATCCAGGCGATCGTGGCCGCGATTGCACCCGCCCCGGAAGATCGGATCGTTGAAATTGGCCCGGGCCTGGGCGCGCTAACCGGCGCGCTGCTGGCGCGCATCGAGAAGATCTCGGCCATCGAGATCGATCGCGACCTGGCAGCCAAACTGCGCCGGCGTTTTGGCGCCGAACGGCTGGAACTGCACCTCGCCGACGCGCTGAGCTTTGATTTCGCGGCGCTGGCGGGGCAGGGCAGGCTGCGCGTGGTCGGGAACCTCCCGTACAACATTTCCTCGCCGCTGCTGATGCACCTGAGCGTGTTTCGCGACGTGATCATCGACCAGCATTTCATGCTCCAGAGCGAGGTCGTCAAACGCATCACGGCGGCGCCCGGCAACGGCGACTACGGGCGCCTCACGGTGATGCTCGCCGCCCACTACGACAGCGAGGCCGTGCTCGAGGTGCCGCCAGAGGCCTTTGATCCGCCGCCCCGGGTCAACTCCGCAGTGGTGCGGATGCGCGTCCTGGCCCAGCCCCGCACGGCCGCTCTGGCCGAACTCGGCGCGGTGCTCTCGGTGGCCTTCGGGCAGCGGCGCAAGATGCTGCGTGGAACCTTGCTGCCCTGGCTGGTGGCACAGGGCGTGGAGCCGGCCGGGATCGTGCCGACGGCACGTGCCGAGGAACTGTCGGCGGCGCAGTACTTCGGGATTGCCGAAGAGCTGGTGCGCCGGCGCGGCGCCGCTAGCGCTGTTCGATGAGCTCGATCTTGTAGCCGTCGGGGTCGACGACGAAGGCGATCACCGTGGCTCCGCCCTTTACCGGGCCGGCATCCCTGCTGACCGTTCCGCCGGCCGCGCGCACGCTCGCGCACGCTGCTGCGGCGTCAGGAACCGCGATTGCAATGTGGCCGTATGCGGTGCCCATTTCATAGCTCTCGACGCCGTGGTTGTAGGTCAGTTCGAGCACCGCACCCTTGGGGTCTTCCTCGTAGCCGAGGAAGACCAGGGTGTAGCCCTGGTCGGGACGCTCCGTGGTGGTCAACAGTTTCATCCCCATGACCTTGGTATAGAAGTCGATCGAGCGTTGCATGTTGCCGACGCGCAGCATGGTGTGGAGGATTTTCATGAGTGCTAACTCCGGTCAGAGGGGTGGGACGGACGCTCAGTCTGCCGCGTCAGTATCGGTCATGGAACGCAGTTCGGCGCGCGCGCGCTCGAAATCCGGGAACAGGTCGCTCACCGTCGCCCAGAACCGCGCGCCGTGGTTGAGTTCACGCAGGTGGGCGATTTCGTGGGCGATTACGTAGTCGATCACATCGGTGCGAAAGTGGATCAGGCGCCAGTTGAGCATGATCGAACCGTTGTGGGTGCAACTGCCCCAGCGGGTGTGCGCCGAGCTCAGCGCCCAGCGCTGCGGCGCCTTGCCCAAACGCGCCGAGAAGACCGGGACGCGGCCGGCGAAGTAGGCTTTCGCCTGCTCCTGCAGCCAGCCGTGGACGCGGTTGCGCAGCCGCTCCGCCCCGGCCTCGGGCGCCATCCCCACGACGATGCGCTCGCCCTCTAGGGTCACGCCATCCGCCTGCTCGTCAAGCGCCAGCACCCGATCGATGCCGAACAGCCGGACCTTGCCGCCGGCCTCCCAGCGTGTCGCCAGGCGTGCGCGCCGCTCGCTTTGTTCCCGCCACAGCGCCAGCTGCCGTGCGATCCAACGCGATTTCTCGCCGATCGCGATCTCGGTCTCGGCCTTGGTGACCCAGCGCGGAATCGTCACCCCCAGGCCGCGGTCGTCGATGGTGAAGCCGATAGTGCGGCGCTTGGTGCGCCGCAGCCAGTAGCCGACCAACTGGCCTTCGATGTGGATCGACGGCCCGGCTGGCGGTGGCGGCGGTGACGGAGGAGTGAAGAATGGCAGGGTTAGCTGCAGGGCCGCCTGCCCAGGGTTGCGGTTGCCGCGCGCAGCACGGGTCACTTTTTTCTTGCCCCCGCGCGCTGGCGCCGTGCCACCGGCGGCTTGGAGTCGGGATAGAGGTGCGGGCTGATGACCCGCATTTCGTTTTCGATCCAGGTTTCGACCTCGGAGTTGAGCTGATCGGGTGTCTTGTCGGCAGAGGCGATCATGGGGCCGATCGATACCGTCACCATCCCGGGGTGAAGCAGGAACGAGCGGCGCGGCCAGCACTCGCCGGCGTTCACCGCGATCGGCACTACCGGCGCACCCGTGCGGCAGGCCAGCCGCGCGCCGCCGGTCTTGTACTTGCCCTTGGCCCCGGCCGGGATGCGCGTGCCTTCCGGGAACATCACGATCCAGCGCCCCTCGGCGAGCTTGCGCACCCCCTGATTGACCACGTTCTCGAAGGCGCTGATCCCCTTGCTGCGGTCGATATGGATCATGTTCAGCAGTCCGATCGCCCAGCCGAAGAAGGGCAGGTAGATCAGTTCGCGCTTGAACACGTAGCAGACTTCGCGCGGCATCCTCGCCGGGTAGAAATAGGTTTCCCAGGTCGACTGATGCTTGGAAAGCAGGATCGCCGGGCCGTCGGGCAGGTTTTCGCGCCCCAGCACCTGGTAGTCGATGCCGCAGATAAGGCGCGCCGCACCAATCGAGAGCTTGAGCCAGCCCACGGTCAGCCGGTAACGGATCGACAGCGGCAGCGGCGCCCACAGGAGGCAGGCCGTCGCGTAGGGAATGAGCGTGACGATGTGGAAGATATGGAACAGGGTCGAGCGCAGGACTGTGAGCGCGTGCGACCCGGCACCGGCGTTTGCGCTCAGCTTGCGGTTCATGGCGCAAGCTCGGCGGCGACTGCACCGAGATCGACCCGCACGGTGGTTCCGGCAGGCAATCCGCCGGCGGTGAGCGTGGCTTGGCCGTGGCCGGTGAGGACCAGCGTCGTGCGGCATCCGGCGCTGTGTCCGGCCTGGAGGTCGGTCAGGCGGTCACCGATCATGCACGCCTGGCCGGGCTCGATATCGAAGCGGCGCAGGATCTCGAAGATCATTCCGGGGCGCGGCTTGCGGCACTCGCAGTTGCCGTTCTCATGGTGGGGGCAGAAGAACACTGCGTCGATCAGTCCGCCCGCTTCCTGGACCAGGCGGTGCATCTTGGCGTGCATCGCGTGAAGGGTTGGCAGGTCGTAGAGGCCGCGGGCAATGCCAGACTGATTGGTAGCGACGGCGATCCGGTAGCCCGCCTTGGACAGGCGCGCGATCGCCTCGGTGCTGCCAGCAATCGGCCGCCATTCCTCGGTGCTCTTGATGAACGCTGCGCTGTCGTGATTGATCACGCCGTCGCGGTCGATGATCAGCAGTTTCACGAGTTGGAAAGTCTCGAAATGTCGGCTACCCGGTTCATCAGTTCACTCACCCGCCTGAGCAGTGCCAGTCGGTTGGCGCGGATTTCGGCTTGCGGTGCCATCACCATCACCTGTTCAAAGAAACGGTCGACGTCGTCGCGGGCATCAGCCATCAATGCCAGTGCGCCAGCATAGTCCATTATGCGCAGGCGCTCGTCAACCCGCGGCGCCAGCGTCGCCACACATTGCGCCAGCGCGATCTCCGCAGGCTCGGCGAGCAGCGCCGGATTGAGCGCCAGGGCGGCGCCATCGGCCGATTTGCGCAGGATGTTGCCGGTGCGCTTGTTGGCCGCCGCCAGGGCCTCGGCCTCGGGCAGTTGCAGGAAACTGCGCACTGCTTCGAGCCGGGGGAGAACCTCGGAAAGCACCGCCGGGTGCGAGTCGATCACGGCGCCGATTTCCTGGGCGCTGAATCCTCGCTCCTTGAGATAGCCGTTGAGTCGGTCATAAAAGAAGTTCGTCAGATCCTCCAGAGTACTCGGCGCTGCCACTGGAAATGCCGCGAACGCTCCGGCCAACAGTGCGTCCAGCGGCAAGGCAAGCTCGCGCTCGATCAGCATCCGGATGACGCCCAGTGCGTGGCGGCGCAGCGCGAAGGGGTCGCGATCGCCGCTGGGCGACTGGCCGATGGCAAACAGGCCGGCCAGGGTCTCGAGCTTGTCGGCCATCGCCACCACCAGCCCGGTGTCGGTCGCCGCGAGTGCGTCGCCGGCAAAGCGGGGTCGGTAGTGTTCCTCGATCGCGCTCGCGACGGCAGCGGGCTCGCCGTCGTGGCGGGCGTAGTAGGCGCCCATGATCCCCTGGAGTTCGGGGAATTCCCCCACCATGCCGGTGAGCAGGTCGGTCTTGGCGAGCAGCGCGGCGCGGGCCACGGGTACGGCGTCTACCCCCAGGGCATTGGCGATCCCGATGGCGATCTTCCCGACCCGTGCGCAACGCTCGGCCTGCGACCCGAGCTTGGCGTGGTAGACGACTTCGGCCAGGGCCTCGACGCGGGCCGCGAGCGGCTTGCGGCGATCCTGCTCGAAGAAGAAACGGGCGTCGGCCAGCCGCGGGCGCACGACCCGTTCGTTGCCGTCGATGACCAGCGCGGGATCATCGAGCTCGAGATTGGAGACGATCAGGAAACTCGCCAGCAGCTTGCCTTCGGCGTCAAAGAGCGGAAAGTATTTCTGGTTGGTGCGCATCGTCAGGATCAGGCATTCCTGGGGCACGGTGAGAAATTCGTGATCGAAGCTGCCGAGGTAGACCGCCGGCCACTCCACCAGCGCCGTCACTTCGTCGAGCAGCGCCGTCACCGGCGCTTCGTCGCCGAGCGTCGCACCGGACTTCGCGGCGGCCGCCAGCAGTTCGTCCCTGATGAGCGCGCGCCGGGCCTCGAAACTGGCGATTACCCGGCCCTGTTCACGCAGCGTTGCTTCGTAGGACGTGGCGTAGTCGATGACGATCGCCCCCGGCGATTGAAAGCGGTGTCCACGGGTGCTGCGGCCGGCCTTGATCCCCAGCACGGTAGCCGGAATCAGTTCGCTGCCGTGGAGCACGATCAGACCGTGCGCGGGGCGCACGAAGCTCACCGTGGTCTGGCCGTCGGCGAGCTGGTACTGCATCAGCTTGGGAATGGGCAGCTTGGTGAGCGCCTCGGTGAGCAGTTCGTCGATGCACAGCCTGAGCTGGGCACCGGGAGCGACCCGCCGGGCCACGAAGCACTCCTGGCGGCCGTCATTTCCCCGGCTCAGGTCGGCGATCGCGACGCCCTGCTTTTCCGACCACTTGATCAGCGCTTTGGTCGGTTCGCCGGCGTCATCGAGTGCCACCTTGAGCGACGGTCCGCGCAGCTCGATCACGCGACCCTCGGCCTGACCGGCGACCGCGCCGACCAGAACCGCGAGCCGGCGCGGAGTCGCAAAGCTGGTCACGGTGGCGTCAGCGGCGGCCAGTCCGCGTTCGCGCAGTCCGTGTGCGATCGCGGCGGCGAAGGATTCGCCGAGCGTGTTGAGCGCCTTGGGGGGCAGTTCCTCGGTGAGCAATTCGATCAGCAGCGGTGCGTTCGTCATGGCTTATCCCTTGGCTTGGGCGGCGGCACGCAGAGCTGCGCCATGTTCGGGGGCAAGCATCGGGAAACCGAGCCGTTCGCGCGACTCGTAGTAGGCCTGCGCGATGGCGCGCGACAGCGTGCGTACCCGGGCGATGTAGGCGGCGCGCTCGGTCACCGAGATGGCGCCGCGGGCGTCGAGCAGGTTGAAGGTGTGCGAGCACTTCATCACCATTTCGTAGGCCGGCAGCGCAAGCTGGGCGGCGATCAGGCGGGTCGACTCGGCCTCGTAATCGCTGAAGTGGCGGAACAGCATCTCGGTGTTGGCGTGCTCGAAGTTGTAGGTCGACTGCTCGAGTTCGTTCTGGTGAAAGACGTCGCGGTAGCTCGCCCCTTCGGTCCACACCAGGTCGTAGACGCTCTCGACGTTTTGCAGCGCCATCGCCAGGCGCTCGAGGCCGTAGGTGATCTCGCCGGTGATCGGCTGGCACTTGAGCGAGCCGACCTCCTGGAAGTAGGTGAACTGCGTCACCTCCATGCCGTTGAGCCACACTTCCCAGCCCAGCCCCCAGGCGCCCAGCGTCGGCGATTCCCAGTCGTCCTCGACGAAGCGCACGTCGTTGGCGCGGGTGTCGATGCCCAGCGCTGCGAGCGAACCGAGGTAGAGATCGATGATTTCGGGCGGGGAGGGCTTGAGCACGACCTGGTACTGGTAGTAGTGCTGGAGCCGGTTCGGGTTTTCGCCATAGCGCCCGTCCTTGGGACGGCGCGACGGCTGGACATATGCCGCCCGCCACGGCTCGGGCCCGATCGAGCGCAGGAAGGTCGCGGTGTGGAAAGTGCCGGCCCCAACCTCGATGTCATAGGGCTGGAGCAGGGCGCAGCCCTGGCGATCCCAGTAGTCCTGGAGACGCAGAATTACCTGCTGGAACGAAAGCATGGCGGGCTCGGGTCTGAAAACCCCGGATTTTACCGGGTTCGGCGCTGTCCCCGGGAACAAAGCCCTGCGCCCGCCGCCACCAGGAGCAAAGCCAGCGCCAGGGCCGGCAGGTTCGCGTACCTTGCGTAGGGGGTGAGACCGTCGAAACCCTGCACCCTGGCTTCGAGCACGGCGCGGGTGCTGATCGGCAGCTTGGCCATTACCTCGCCGTCACTGTCGATTACGGCGGTGACGCCGGTGTTGGTCGCGCGCAGCATCGGGCGGCCAAGTTCGAGCGCGCGCATCCGCGAGATGGCGAGGTGCTGGTCAAGCGCATGCGACTCGCCGAACCAGGCCAGGTTGCTGACATTGACCAGCACCGTGGCGCCGGCGCGCACTTGCACCGCCAGCTCCTCGCCGAAGAGGTCCTCGAAGCAGACGTTGAAGCCGATCCGCTGGTCGCGCAGCTGCAGCTCCGCCTGCGCTGAGCTGCCGCGGGCGAAGTCGCCGAGCGGAATCTCCATCATCCTGACGAACCACCCGAACATCGCCGGGACAAACTCGCCAAACGGCACCAGGTGACGCTTGTCGTAGTGGCTGATGACCTGGCCGTCGGAGCCGATCACCGCCACGCTGTTGGCAACTCGCGGCCCCTGGGTGGCTGCGTCAGGCGCACCCACCTCGAGCGGCATGCCGATCACCAGGGTGTTGCCGGCGGCGGCGTAGCCGCGCAGGCGTTCGGCGATCTCCGGCGGAGTAACGCGCCACGGCACTGTCCACGCGGTTTCGGGCAGCACCGTAAGATCGGCCGATCCGGCTTGCACCATATCGACGTAGGTCTTCATGGTGGCGCGGGTCCGTGCCGGATCGAACTTCATGTCCTGGGCGATGTTGCCCTGGAGCAGCCGTGCCCTGAACGGCTTGCCGCTGGGTTGTACCCAGTTGATGCCGGCCAGGCCGAGCGCGAGCGCCGCTGGCAGTACCACCAGTGCCAGGCCGACCAGCACCGAGCGCCCCCGCCCGAAGTTGATGATGACCAGGGCGAGGCCAAAGGAGGTGAGGGCTGCGAATAATCCCACCCCATAGACCCCGAGCGTCGGAGCGAAATGGTCGAGGATTCCGCCAAGGTGGGCATAGCCGATCGAAAGCCAGGGGAAACCGGTGAGCAGGTAGCCGCGCGCCAGTTCGCCCAGCGTCCAGCAACCGGCGAAGAGCAGCGCCATTGCGAGGTCGTTGCGGGTGCTGGCGTCGGAGCCGGCGAGCCGCCGCGCGAGCGTCGCGGCCAGGGCGCCGAACGCCCCGAGGTAAAGCGACAACAGCACGACTGCAGTTGCTGCCATCGGAGCCGGCATCCCGCCGTAGCGGTTCATGCTGATGTACATCCAGCTGAGCCCGGCCACGAAGCCGCCGAGTCCGAAGGACATGACGGCAAGGAAACTGCGCCCCGAAGTTGGCGGCGCCTTGGCTCCGTAAAGGATGACGATCAGGCCTGCCAGCGAGAGCAGCTGCAGCCACCAGCCGGCCAGCGGGCCGAAGCTCGCGGCATGGGCGACACCCAATATCAGGGACGCACCGTAGCTGATCAGGGCAGAACGCCGGGGCGCTCTGCCGGTGGACTCATCAATCACGGTCAGGTGGCGAGTCAGCGGTGCGCTTTCCGGAGCGTTCGACCAGCAATAGCTGGACCTGCCGACCATCGGCGCGCAGCACCTCGAAACTCAGCCCGCCAAACTCGACCTTTTCGCCCCGGCGCGGCACGCGGCCGAGTTGCTCGGTAACCAGCCCGCCGACCGTATCGAAGCCCTCGTCCGAGAACTTGGTTCCGAAGACCTTGTTGAAGGGGCCGATCTCGGCAATGGCGCGCACCCGGTAGCGCGGTCCGTGGGCTCCCGCTTCAACAGCCAGGACGTGGTCAGACGCTTCGTCGAAGTCGAACTCGTCCTCGATGTCGCCAACGATCTGCTCGAGCACGTCTTCGATTGTGATCAGTCCGGCCACCCCGCCGTACTCGTCGACCACCACCGCGAGGTGGTTGCGATTGACGCGGAACTCGCGCAACAGCACGTTGAGGCGCTTGGACTCAGGGATAAAGACCGCCGGCCGCAGCAGGTCGCGGACGTCGACGTCGCGATGTTCATAAAGGCGCAACAGTTCCTTTGCATGGAGGATGCCGAGCACATTATCGCGATCGCCCTCGACCACCGGGAAGCGCGAGTGTGCGGTCTCGATGACGTGGGCCCGGAATTCGTCCGGAGGCAGGCTGATGTCGATCACGTCCATCTGGGCGCGGGGCACCATGATGTCGCGCGCCGCCAGCTCCGAGACCTGAAGCACGCCTTCGATCATGGAAAGCGCGTCGGCGTCGATCAAACGATGGTCATGCGCCTCGCGCAAGACGCCCATCAGCTGGGCACGATCTTCCGGGGCGCGCAGCAGGATTGCCGCGAGGCGTTCAAGCAAGGTTCGCTTGGTGGAACCGCCCGGGGGGGGGTCAGACATGGACTTTTCTGCTTGATAAGAGAGCGTCGAGGATACCCGAAGAACTGCCGACATCAAAGCGCATGGGCTTCTCCGGCCAGTGGACCAGGCTCGCGCGGGTGCGCTAGCGGTCAGATTTCGCGATAGGGGTCGGGGATGCGAAAGCGGCGCAGCAGTTCGATTTCGCGCGCTTCCATCCGGGCGGCCTCGAGCGCTTCCTCGTGGTCGTAACCCTGGGCGTGCAGAACTCCGTGGATCGTCAGATGGGCGAGGTGGTGCTCGAAGGGCTTGTGCTGTTGGCGTGCTTCCTGGCGGATCACCGGCAGGCACAATACGATGTCGGCAACCCCGGGCTCGTAGACGAACGTGAGGACGTTGGTGGCGTAGTCGCGCTCCCGGTAGGCGGTATTGAGAATCCGGCCTTCGAGCCTGCCGACGAAGCGCAGCGTCAGCTCGGCATCGGCCTCGATTACGGCGCTTACCAGACGGCGCAGCCGGGTGCGAGCAAGCGGCAGTTCGGCGACCCGGTCGCCCCGCTGCACCGAGAGCCGCAAGCGCGGCTCAGCGGCCTTCGGGGCGCGGTTCGGCATGGCGCTCGTAGGCATCTACGATGCGGGCGACCAGCGGATGGCGCACCACGTCGCTGCTGTCGAAATCGGTGAATGCGATGCCCCGCAGCCCGTCGAGAATTCGGCGTGCCTGCGCCAGGCCCGAGGGCTGACCCTTGGGCAGGTCGACCTGGGTGATGTCGCCATTGACGACCGCCCGGGAGCCGAACCCGATCCGCGTCAGGAACATCTTCATCTGCTCCGGCGTGGTGTTCTGCGCCTCGTCGAGGATCACGAACGAGTGGTTCAGCGTGCGCCCGCGCATATAGGCGAGCGGTGCGATTTCGATCGACTGGCGCTCGAACATGCGGGCAGTGCGCTCGAACCCCATCAGGTCGTAGAGCGCGTCGTAGAGCGGGCGCAGGTAGGGATCGATCTTCTGGGCCAGGTCGCCGGGCAGGAAGCCCAGGCGCTCGCCAGCCTCCACCGCCGGGCGGGTGAGCACGATGCGCTTGACCACGTCGCGCTCGAGCGCGTCGACCGCGCAGGCGACCGCGAGATAGGTCTTGCCGGTGCCGGCGGGGCCGATGCTGAAGGTGATGTCGTGGGACAGGATGTTGCGCAGGTACTGGCGCTGACGTGGCGTGCGGCCCTGCAGGTCGCTGCGCCGGGTCTGCAGGATCGGCGACTCTTCCTTCGGGTCGCTTGCCTGGGCTGCATCCCGGCGCAAGTCGATCAGCCCGAGCTGGACGTCCTCGAGCCCGAGGCGACGCTCCGAGAGGCCATGAAAATAGGTCAGTGCCGCGATCGCCTGCTCGGCCCGGGCAGGATCGCCCGTGACCGAGAAGGTGCGCGAGCGGCGCCGGATCTGGATGTCGAACGCACCCTCGATCTGGCGGATGTTCTCATCGAGTGGTCCGCACAGATTCGCCAGGCGACGATTGTCGGCGCCCTCGAGGACTAGTTCCAGCTTTTTAGGTTTCAATCTTGGGTTTCAATTGTGGGACAGCGGGTCTCCCCGCCGAAAAACACTGACCCCGTCGATTGTAGTTGAGGTGCTGCCACCATTGATGGAATAACCAATCCCCAGATGCGTTGCCAGCGGACCGTAGAGCTGGCCATTGATGTCAATCCTGCAGTTGTTGCCCGAGCATCCCAGCGGATCGTTGGCGCTGGCGTCGGTGCGCAACCAGCCGTTGAATCCATTACTTGAGCCCGCCGTCAGGGTGCTCTTGCCAGGATCGTACGCGCCGCCGGTAGTCGAGAATGCAAAGGTCGCACCGCCAATGCCAACGGCTCCCTCAAGGCCGATCTTGGAGGCCACTCCGGGCTTGAACTCGACGCCGGCCAGTCCGCTGAATCTCCCGGGTGCGAGACTTCCGTCGGAGATCGTTGGGTGCGTGGCGTCAAGCAGTTGATAGATGTACGCGCCGGAGGTTGGCGTCGTCACCGAGGGCGAACCGATCAGGTAATGGAATCCCTGTCTATCAGTGAGCTTCGTCTCGGTGGTTACGCCCGCATCGACGCGCAGCACGGTGCCGTCAGTCCAGCGGCCCCAGACCACATAGGTGTCGGCCCCGGTTTCAGCGAACTGCGCGCTGCCACGCTGCAGGCAATTGGTGCCAGGGCAGATCCCGACCGACTCCAGCCGGTATTGGTCGTCGAGCACGACGGTGGAACCGGCCGGCAATGCCGGCTGGTCGATTCCTGACCCTGCGGTGGCGAATGACAGCGACAATTTTTCCACCGGTGTCGAACCGCTCGCGACTTCGTCCCCGGAACCTGAGCCGGTATCGCCGGTCGAGCCGGTGCCGCCCGCTGATCCGGTATCGCCGGTTGAGCCGGTGCCACCAGTTGAGCCGGTGCCGTCGCTCGATCCGCCGGCACCGCCCAGTAAGGCGAGGATAGTCAACTCTCCGTTGGCGCCGCGCTGGTCAGCCGGTGCGACTGCCGAATCAGTACTTCCTATGCCATCGGGGCTGCCGGCAGACGTGTCACTGCCGCTCGCCACTGGCGCAGTCGCGGTAATCCCGGAGCCACTGGTAAACCAGGTGTCGACCAGACCGCCCGGGTCACTGCCAGACCTTGTGCCGCTGCCGGATGCAGTCCCAAACTGAGTCGAACCAGGCGCGGTTCCGTCAGCTGCGGCTCCGCCAGCTGCGAATGAGCCTGAAGCGGTCGTGGTGCCCGAAGCTGTAGTGGTGCTCGAACCTATCGTGCCCCCCGAACCGGTCGCTGTGCCCGGACCTGTTGTGGTGCCTGAGCCGTCGGCGCTGTCAGTTCCCGCTGTGCCCGCCGCCAATACCGGTTGATCGACCACGTTCTTGCTTAGTTGTGTGCCGCCCTCGGGGCCGGTTGACGGCGCCGTCCTGCCGGCGATTACGCTGGTAGTGCTGCGCCATACCGGCGCCAGCACCAGCGGACCAAACTGGGTCAGGTAAGGCATCGCATCGGGCGATTCGACGGCAGCTGATTCCCCGGTGCCGACCTCAATCGACCCCGCGCGGCTGGTGACCACAATCCGTCCTTCGGCCACCGAAACGCGCAGCCCGGCCTTGATCGAGGGGTAGCAGAGCGGGTCGCAGACCGTTTCTTCGGCCACGTAATTGGTGCCCCGAATCCCGACCACCGCGGTGGGAGTACGCAGCCGATAGTCGTCCTGGTTGCGTTTGCCGATCGCTCCGGACGAGGTGCGCAAGGTGCCGCGCAGCAGCGAGAAGAAGCCGCGCTGGGTGTCGGCGCTGAAACGGTAATCGTCGATTAGGAACTCGCTGCGCGGCTGCAGCGACACCAGAGCGCCATCACTGAAGCGGAACTGGACCCGGCCGTCGGCGCCGGTGCGCAGCAAGTCGCCTGTTGCCAGTTCGGTGCCGGAGTAAACCGGCATTGCCGGGCCGGCTGGCGCGGCCCGCACCACCAGCACTTCGCCGCCGACAACCAGCACCGTGGCGTCCGCCGCAAAGGCCGCGCTGGGTGCGCAATAACTGGCGACCAAGATGGCCACGCCGGCCAGCGCGTGGCGCCAGCTTGCCGTGACTGATTGATGATCGTTCGAGTTCATGTTCAGAACCGGTAACGGGCCCGCAGCACGGCCTGGCCGCGGCGGAAATCGTTGGGGCCAACGGTCGAGTGATTGCGCGTATAAGTCAGCACCGGCCCAATCGTCAGACCGTTGCGGAGTTTCTTCTCGGCCGAGATCTGGGCTTCAGTCTGCCGGTCTTCACGGGTGACGCCGAACTCGGGCTCCAGGCCGTCGAAATTGCGCGCCTCCCATCCCAATGCCCCGGTGGCCTGCCAGCCCGAGCCGAGGCCGATCACCATGATCGCGCGCAAGCCCCAGAAGTCGTAACTGAGGTTGTCATAGGAAGCGCGCGAGCGTTCGTTGCCGAAGTTCAGGCCGGCGATCAGCGTGGCACTGGGCAGGGCCTCGATCTGGCGGGCCAAGGTGAATCCCATGGCCGTGCGATCGGCATTGCGAACGCTCTGGTCGGGAAAATCGAAGCGGTAGTGCTGCAGATAGGCGCCCAGTCGTCCCGCGCGCTCGGTGTCGCAATGCCATTGCGCAAGCACACCGGTGCCGTCGCGCAGTCGCGTCCCGTCCAATCGCAGAGTTTGGGCCTGTAATTGCATGCCGACTTCATGACAGGAGAACCGCCGCGCGATCCTCCCTGAGAGTTCGTATTGTTCCTGGTCGAGTGTACGCGCCGAGGGGTAGGCACGGACCGCGAAGCGACCGCCTACCGTCACTCTCCAGCCGCCATTGGTCGGGATTACCCAGTTCAACGAACCCCCAAGGCCTACCGCCGTGCTCGCGGCTGGTTCGCTCACCGGCAGCGGCAACACCGCGGTACCGTCGGCCAGCAGCCACTGGCCGCTGGCAGTACCGAGGTTGACGTTGCCGTCGTACCCGATTTCCGCTTCGAGAGTCGCGACCCGTTTGACCCGCGTTGCGTCCTTGATTCGCTCGATGGCGTCGAGATACCGTTCGATCGTGGCGCGCACTTCCGGTGGCAGTTCGCGAGTCGCCACCGCCTCGAAGGTCTGGCGCGACGCTTCGGTCTCGTTGACGCGCAGGTATGCGCGGGCCAGTTCGGCGCGGGCTGGCAGGTGGTCGGGTCGCTGGATCAACACCCGCTCGAGCACTATCACCGCCTCGGCCGGGCGCCCTGAATCAAGTGCCGCGACTCCGAGCAGATAGTCGAATTCGGGGCTGCCCGCGTAGCCCGTTTCGCTTGGCTTCAACAAGGTGTAGGCAGCGCCCGACCGGCCTTCGGTGAGCAGCGTGCGTCCGTCGCGCAGCAGGCGTGCCAGCGGACTGACTTCCTCAATCGTCGCAGTGGTATTGGGTCCGGCAGCCATGGTCGCCCCGCGCCACTGCGCGTGGGCCGGTTCGGCATATCCCAGCCAGCCGGCAAAAAGCGCCGCTGCCGCGGCCAACGTCACCGCGGACATGCTGCCGCGCAGAGTATGTGCGCGCACCGCGGTGATCTCGACCGGTACCAGCGAACCAATGGCGCTGTGCGGCCCGGCGAAATTGACTACCCGGTTGTTGTCGGTGCGCCCGCTCAGTTCTTCCTGGTCATGGCGCGCCGTGCCCTCGACCAGAACCATCTGGCGTGAACCGAGCATCGCGGCACTGATAGCGCGCGCGTTGGCGTCGATCGCTTCCTGCAGGCGCTGCAGGCGTGCGAGCTTGAGCTCGGGCGCGGTGGTGTCTTCGAGTTCGGCCGCCGGGGTCCCCGGGCGCGGGCTGTATATGAAACTGAACGAGGCGTCGAAGCCGACGTCCTCGATCAGCCTCATGGTGCGCTCGAAATCATCCTCGGTTTCACCAGGGAAACCGACGATGAAGTCGGAACTGATCGAAATCCCCGGCCGGGCTTCGCGCAACTGGCGCACTATCGACTTGAACTCCAGCGTGGTGTAGCGGCGCTTCATGGCCGCCAGCACCCGATCGGAACCGGACTGGACCGGCAGATGGACGTGCCCGGCGAGTTTGTCGATGTTGCGATGCGCCTCGATCAACGCGGCGGTGAATTCGCGCGGATGCGAGGTCATGTAGCGGATGCGCTCGATGCCCCGGATCTCGGCGATGCGCGCGAGCAAGGTCGCGAGATCGATCTTCTGGTCAGCGAGTTTGCTGCGATAGGCGTTCACGTTCTGGCCCAGCAGAGTCACTTCGCGCACGCCCTGTTGCGCGAGCCCGCCAATCTCGGTGAGCACGTCGTCGAGCGGGCGCGACACTTCGAGTCCGCGGGTGTAGGGAACGATACAGTAGCTGCAGAACTTGCTGCACCCTTCCATGATCGAGACGAAGGCGCTGGCGCCATCGACGCGCGCAGCCGGCAGGTTGTCGAATTTTTCGATCCTGGGAAAGCTGATGTCGACCTGCGCCAACCCGCTGGCCGCGCGCGCCGCGATCATCTCCGGCAGGCGATGAAGAGTCTGGGGACCAAAGACGAGGTCGACGTAGGGCGCGCGCTTGATGATAGCAGCGCCTTCCTGGCTGGCAACGCAGCCGCCGACCGCAATCAGCAGGTGGGGCCGGGTGTGCTTCAGCTTGCGGATCCGACCGAGATCGGAGAAGACCTTCTCCTGCGCCTTCTCGCGCACCGAACAAGTGTTGAACACGATGATGTCGGCCGCCGCCGGATCCTCGGTGAGCGTCGCTCCGTGCGAACGCTCGAGCACGTCGGCGATCTTGCCCGAGTCGTACTCATTCATCTGGCAACCGAAGGTCCTGACGTAGAGCTTCTTCATCCCCGTGTTCAACGGCGGGCGGCTTCGATTTCCGCCGGCAGGAGGATCCAGGCCCGTTGGATCTGTCCGCCCTGGTCGAGTTCGTAACGAACCGCCACGCTGCCAGCCAGGGTCGCGGGGATCACCAGTCGGTTGCTGATGTCGAAGATGCGGCCGCCAGCGGTAAAGCGGGCCGGGTTGCCGTCGATGGTGGCCAGCGGGAAGACCGTGACCTGCAGCCAGCCCAAATTGCTCTGCTCGGGAAATTTGCGCGTCTGTGCCCAGACGCTAACGCTGAGCGCCATTGCCAGGAGCATTGCAAGCACTTTAGAGGACGTCTTCATCCCGCCGAACCCCCTTTCCAATGGCCGGGCGCGCGCCAACACGGTCGTGCGCCCGATGGCCGACATTTTGCACTGAGTGGCGCCGCGGTGCAGCCGCTGTTGCGCTGGCCACCAGAAAAATGCTCCCGGCCGGCGGCCAGATGGCAGCGGGCCCTGAAACGACAAGGCCCGCTGTTGGGCGGGCCGGTCGTGCACCGCGAACCCGGGATTGCCGGACGAAGTGCGGATCTGGTGGCGGATCAGGGACTCGAACCCCGGACCTGCGGATTATGATTCCGTCGCTCTAACCAGCTGAGCTAATCCGCCAGAGGCGCCGATTGTAGGGGTTTGGGGCTTGGTCGTCAAAACCGACTAACCGGCCGCCCCCGGCAGGCATCACGGCGTCGCGGGCCGAACGCCGTGCTGGGCCGAACGGATCGCACTAAGGGTGGCGCGGGCCGCGGCACCGGCGGCAAGCGCGAAGTCATCCCCATCGCTGGCGTAGAGAATCGCGCGCGAGGAGTTGATCATCATCCCGTAGCCATCGGCGGTGATCCCGGCGGCCACGGTCGCGTCGACGTCACCGCCCTGGGCGCCGATCCCCGGTACGAGCAGCGGCAAGTCGCCGACCAGCTCGCGCACCCGCGCCAACTCGGCCGGGAAGGTGGCCCCAACCACCAGTCCGAGCTGGCCCGAGGTGTTCCAGGGTCCCGCGGTGAGCCGCGCGATCCGTTCATAGACCATCTCGCCATCGGCCAGGCGCTGGCCCTGGAGATCGGCGCCGCCGGCATTCGAGGTCCGGCACAGCAGGATCACCCCGCGCTGCGACCAGGCCAGAAACGGTTCGAGCGAGTCGAACCCGAGGTAGGGGTTGACGGTGACAGCGTCCGCGCCATAGCGCTCGAAGGCCTCGCGGGCGTAGAGCGCCGCCGTGGAGCCGATGTCGCCGCGCTTGGCGTCGAGCACCACCGGAATGTCGGAGTGGTGTTCCCTGATATGCGCCATTACCTGTTCCAGCTGGTCCTCGGCTCCGGCGGCCGCGAAGTAGGCAATCTGGGGTTTGAAGGCGCACACCCAGGGCGCGGTCGCATCGACGATCTCGATGCAGAAGCGGGCGATAGCGCCGCTGCGCCCGGCGAGGTGGGCGGGCAGGCGTTGCTCATCAGGGTCGAGGCCGACGCACAGCATCGATTCGGAACGCAGCCAGCGCGCGCGCAGACGATCGCGAAAATTCACCTGTTGCTCCTCGTGGGGTTTGCGCGCCGATTGTAATGGGGTGACGATTCGCGGTCACCAAGTTGATGCCGATGCCCGAGACCGATTCAAGACTCCTTTCGACCCGCGACCTGTGGCTGCTGGCCCTGCTGACGCTCACCTGGGGCTTCAACTGGCCGATCATGAAGATCGGAGTCAGCGAACTCGAGCCCATGACCTTCCGTGCGAGCTGAATGGTTCTTGGGCTCGGGGTGTTGTTCGTCGTGATGCGGGCGCAAGGGCAGCGCATCGCGGTGCCGCGCGAGCATTGGCGCGGGCTCGGCTAGCTCGCACTGACCAACATGGTGCTCTGGTTCGTGCTGATCATGTGCGGGGTGCAATTGCTCTCGTCGGGGCGCGCGGCAATCCTCGGCTACACCATACCGATCTTCACGGCGGTGATTGGTTTCATTTTTTTCGCGACCGGGCTTCGGCGGGACTGTGGCTGGGTGTCGCCGCGGCCGCAACCGGGGTTGCGCTGCTCCTCTGGCGCGAAATAGGCTCCATAACGGGCAGCCCGGCGGGGACCCTGTTCATGCTCGGCGGCGCAGCGATTTGGGGCCTCGGAACCCAGTTCATGCGCCGCCGCCAGACCACTCCGATGATTGTCATCACCTTCTGGTCGCTGCTGATTTCGCTGGTGGTGTGCGCGACGCTGGCCCTGCTGTTCGAGCGCGGCAGTTGGACGCATCTGCCGGATCGCAACGGGTGGCTGGCAATCGGCTACAACGCGGCGGTGATCTTCGGCTTCGCGCAGGTAATGTGGTTCCGCCTGGCGACGATCCTCCCGCCGGTGGTCAGCAGCCTGTCGGTGATGTTCATCCCGGTCGTCGGGGTATTCTCGGGCATGATGATCCTGGGCGAGCGCCCGACGTGGCAGGATTACGCGCCGCTCGTGAGTATCCTGATGGCGATCATGACGGTGCTGCGGCCGACGCGGCGGGAGTGATCGAACCGACTGGAGGTGCAGACAGTGCCCAGCATCGATTTCACCGCCACCAGCGCCGACGGCATCGCGCTCTTCTGCCGCGACTGGCTACCTGATTCAACGGCGACGATCGGCGGAATCTACCTCTTGCATGGACTTGGCGAACACGTCGGGCGCTACGACGCGCTCGCCCGGGAACTGTGTGCGGCCGGATGGCGCGTGCGCGCCCATGACCATCGCGGTCACGGCCGCTCGGGCGGGGCGCGCGGGGCGCTGGCACCGGCTGGTGACCTGCGGCGTGATGCCGTGGGGTTGGTGACCGATTTTGCCAAGGAGTGCGCCAGCGCTCCGCTGCTCCTTGGTCACAGCATGGGCGGCGCACTAGCCGCCGAACTGGTGCTCACCGGGGCAATCCCCGTGCGAGCGCTGGTGCTTTCCTCGCCGGCGCTGGCACTGCGGGTGTCGGCTTTCCAGAAGGTGCTGCTCTGGCTGCTGGTGCGCTCGGCGCCGGACCTCGCAATCGGCAACGGCCTGAATCCCGAGTGGCTGTCGCACGAGCAGCACGAGGTGCAGGCCTATGTCGCCGATGCCCTGGTTCATAACCGGATAACGGCACGATTGCTGCAATGGATGGTCGCCGCGGGCGCGTTGGCGCGCCGCCAGGCGCCCACGCTGCGCGTGCCGACCCTGCTGCTCTACGGTGGAGCGGACCGGATCGTCGACCCGGATGGTGCGCGCCACTTCGCGCGGCACGCCGCCCCCGGCATGCTCACCACGCGCGAATACGAAGCGGCGTACCATGAACTGTTCCACGAGTCGGTGCCCTGGCGTCATGAGGCGCTCGCTGACCTGCTGGGATGGATCGGCGGCCAGAATTACGCACCAGCACCGACTGGAGAGGGCGAGCAATGAGCGAAGTCACGAGTAGCGGCGACCTGCCGTATGAAAATCGGCTCGCAGCGGCACGGCAGCTGGCGCTGGCGCTCGCAGGTTACCGCGGCCGCAATCCGCTGATCCTGGCGATCCCGCGGGGCGCGATCGGCATGGGTCGCGTGATCGCCGAAGCGCTCGACGGCGAACTCGACGTCGTGCTGGTGCGCAAGCTGCGGGCGCCGTTCAACCGTGAACTGGCGCTCGGCGCGGTCGACGAGGCTGGAGCCGTGGTGATGTCCGACAGCGCGGCACGCCTCGGGGTGGACGAAAGTTACCTTGCCAACGAGGCGCGCGCGCAATGCGAACGGATTCATGAGCGCCGCGCGCATTATGGCGGTGACGAGCGCCGGATAGATCCGGCTGGGAGGCTGGTGATCGTAGTCGACGACGGGTTGGCGACCGGGTCGACCATGGTTTCCGCGCTGCGCAGCCTGCGCGCGCAGGGTGCCAGTGAGATCGTCGCCGCAGTGCCCGTGGGTGCGGTGGACAGCGTAGCCCGGGTGCGCGGCGAAGCCGACGCCCTCGTTTGCCTGGCCACTCCCGAGCCATTCTTCGCCGTGTCGCAGTTCTACCGCGAGTTTCCGCAAGTCGAGGACGACGAAGTCGTGGCCGAACTCAAGGCCTGGCGCGCGGCGCGCACGGGAACCTGAAGAGTAGAGGTCTAAGGCCTGGGGCGCGGCCTCAAAAAGAAAGGCCCCAACCTTGCGGCGGGGCCTTGGCGGACCGCGGCGGAAGCCGCAGTCCGTACTACTTGTGCCTACATGTCCATGCCGCCCATGCCACCCATGCCGCCCATGCCACCCATGCCACCCATGCCACCGCCCATGCCGCCAGCCGGCTTGTCTTCCGGCAGTTCAGCAATCATGGCGTCGGTGGTGAGCATCAGGCCGGCAACCGAGGCGGCGTTTTGCAGAGCGGTACGGCAGACCTTGGTCGGATCGACCACGCCCATCTCGAGCATGTCGCCGAATTCCGACGTCGCGGCGTTGTAGCCGTAGTTGCCCTTGCCGGCCAGAACCTTGGCGATGACCACGCTGGGTTCGTCACCGGCGTTGGAAACGATCTGGCGCAGCGGCTCTTCGATGGCGCGCAGGACGATCTTGATGCCGGCTTCCTGGTCGGCGTTGTCGCCGCTGACCTTGGTCTTGGCACGAGCCCGCAGCAGCGCCACGCCGCCACCAGCCACGATGCCTTCCTCGACAGCCGCACGGGTGGCGTGCAGTGCATCCTCGACCCGGGCCTTCTTCTCCTTCATTTCGACTTCGGTCGCGGCACCGACCTTGATCACGGCAACGCCGCCAGCCAACTTGGCGACCCGCTCCTGGAGTTTCTCGCGGTCGTAGTCGCTGGTGGCTTCCTCGATCTGCGCGCGGATCGCCTTGACCCGGGCTTCGATCGCCGCGGTATCGCCCGCGCCGTCGATGATGGTGGTGTTTTCCTTGCCGATCTCGGCACGTTTGCAGCTGCCGAGTTCCTTCAGGGTGGCCTTCTCGAGGTTCATGCCGGTCTCTTCCGAGATCACCACGCCGCCGGTAAGGATCGCGAGGTCCTCGAGCATCGCCTTGCGACGGTCGCCAAAGCCCGGGGCCTTGACGGCGACGGTCTTGAGGATGCCACGGATGTTGTTGACGACCAGGGTCGCAAGCGCCTCGCCGTCGACTTCCTCGGCGACGATCAGCAGTGGCCGGCCGGCCTTGGCGACCTGCTCGAGCAGCGGTAGCAGTTCGCGGATGTTCGAGATCTTCTTGTCGTGCAGCAGCACGAACGGGTCTTCGAGCAGCGCCGACTGCTTCTCGGCGTTGTTGATGAAGTAGGGCGAAAGATAGCCGCGGTCGAACTGCATGCCCTCGACCAGGTCGAGTTCATTGTTCAGCGACTTGCCGTCCTCGACGGAGATCACGCCTTCCTTGCCGACTTTCTCCATCGCCTGCGAGATAAGGTTGCCGATTTCCTCGTCCGAGTTGGCCGAGATCGCGCCGACCTGGGCGATTTCCTTGTGGGTGCTGCAGGGCTTGCTGATGTTCTTGAGTTGCTCGTTGAGCGCGGCGACGGCCTTGTCGATGCCACGTTTGAGGTCCATCGGGTTCATGCCTGCGGCGACGTACTTCATCCCCTCGCGGACAATGGCCTGCGCCAGCACGGTGGCGGTCGTGGTGCCGTCACCGGCGTCGTCCGAGGTGCGCGAGGCCACTTCCTTGACCATTTGCGCGCCCATGTTCTCGAACCGGTCCTTCAGTTCGACTTCCTTGGCGACCGAGACACCGTCCTTGGTAACGGTCGGCGAGCCGTAGCTGCGCTCAAGCACGACGTTGCGACCCTTGGGGCCCAGGGTGACCTTGACTGCGTTGGCGATCACATTGACGCCAGCGACCATCTTATGGCGTCCGTCATCGCCGAAAAGTACTTGTTTTGCTGCCATGTTCGGTTAACTCCTGTGTTCTTGATTGAAGTGAAGGGGATGGGTCGATTATTCGACGATTGCCATGATGTCGTCTTCACGCATCACGAGCAGTTCCTCGCCCTCGACCTTGACGGCCTGGCCGCTGTACTTGCCAAAGAGAATCCTGTTGCCGACCTTGACGTCGAGCGGGCGTACCGTACCGTCTTCCAGGATCTTGCCTTTGCCAACCGCGAGCACTTCGCCCTGGTCGGGTTTCTCGGCGACGTTGTCGGGAATCACAATGCCCGAAGCCGTCTTGCGTTCGTTATCGAGGCGCTTGACGATCACGCGGTCATGCAGGGGACGCAGTTTCATTCGCTTGCTCCTGAAGTCTTGTTCTGCCGATGCAGAAAAAATGGAAATCGGGTCCGGGTTTGCCGGAACGTCGTAGGCGCAGGCACCAACCTATCCTCCAGGAGCCAAACTGCCACCCGGAAACTTCATTAGCACTCAACGCCGGCGAGTGCTAATAATAAGGGCTAACCTCACATATTTCAAGTGCCACCACGAGGGATTTTTTGACTGAAATGTGCTTAAATGGAAATGCAGGACTGGTTAAAACAATATCCGCGCGTTGCTCCCGTGCGAGCGCTATTCCAACCGACAAGGACGCCGACATGTTCAAGCGAATCCTCTTTCCAACCGACGCCTCGGAGCCCTCGCTGGCTGCGACCGATGCCGCCGTCAAGTTTGCCGCCGAACAGGGCGCGGTGCTGGTCGTGCTCAACGTCCAGCCGCCGTTTCGCACCCCCCCGGGGGCACTGGTGCCGCAGGCCAACTACTACTCCGAGGAAAAATACCTCGAGGCGGTGCGTGGCTACGCCAACGAGGTCATGGCCGCCGTTGCCGAGAAGGCCAGGGCTCATTCGGTCACCACCGAAGCGGTCGTCAAGATCAGCGACCAGGTCTACGAAGCGATCATCAAGGAAGCCGAGAAGCGCCAGTGCGACCTGATCTTCATGGCTTCGCACGGTCGCCGGGGAATTGCCGGCATGGTGCTGGGCAGCGAGACCAACAAGGTGCTGACGCACTGCAAGGTGCCGGCGCTGATCTACCGCTAGAAGCGCTCAGGCGATCTTCGAATAGGTGCCGCTGGACGGTGATTCGCGCAGGTAGCGGTCGAAGGCCATCGCGACTGCCCTGACCAGCAGGCGGCCGCGAGGTTCGACTTCAATTCCCGACTCGTCGATCCTGATCGCTCCGGCCTCGCTCATCGGGGCGAGGCTGGCGAGTGCATCGGCAAAATACTCGCGGCCCTTGACCGGATGGTGTGAGTCGTAGCTCGCCCAATCCAGAGCGAAGCTGCACATCAGCGCCTGGATCGCGTCGCGGCGCAGAAAGTCGTCCTCCGAGAGCTTGATGCCACGGACCGTCGGCAGCCGGTTCTCGGCGAGGCGCTGATAGTAGCCGCTCAGCGTCTTGTCGTTCTGGGCATAGACTGCGCCGACCTGTGAAATCGACGAAACGCCCAGCGCGATGATGTCGCCCGCGTCATGCGAGCAGTAGCCCTGGAAGTTGCGGTGCAGGCGGTTATGGCGTTGCGCCACGGCCAGCTCATCATCGGCGAGCGCGAAGTGGTCCAGTCCGAGGTGGGTATAGCCGGCCGCGCCAAACAGCCGGGTAGCCATCTCGAAGAGCGCGCCACGCGTGGCCGCGTCGGGCAACTGCGCCTCGTCGATGCGACGTTGCGGCATGAACAGCTTGGGCAGGTGGGCGTAGTGATAGAGCGCCACCCGGTCGGGGCGGGCAGCGATGGTCAGCTCGACGGTCTTGCGGAAGCCTTCCACCGTCTGGAGCGGCAGGCCGTAGATCAGGTCGACGTTGACCGACTCGAACCCTTCAGCCCGGGCGGCCTCGATCAGCGCGCGCGACTCCTCGTAGGACTGGATCCGGTTGACTGCGCGCTGGACGTCGGCGTCGAAGTCCTGGATGCCCAGGCTGATCCGGTTGAGCCCGAAACCGCGCAGCACCTTGAGCCGGTCGGGCGTCACCGTGCGCGGGTCGACCTCGATCGAATACTCTCCGTCAGGCGCCATGACGAAGTGCTTGCGCACCACCGCGAACAACTGTTCGAACTCGCTGTCGAGCATGAAGGTCGGCGTGCCGCCGCCGAAGTGCAGGTGGCGGATGGTCTGGCCCATGCCGATCGCGTCGGTGACCATTTCGATCTCGCGCTCGAGCGCGGTCAGGTATTCGGCCGACTTGCCCTGGTGCTTGGTGCCGATCTTGTTGCAACCGCAGTAGTAGCAGATCGTGCGGCAGAACGGGATGTGGAAGTACAGGCCCAGGGGCTCGTCGCGACGCTCGGCCCGGGCGCGCAGCGCCTCGAGATAATCGGCGTCGGTGAAACCGGGGTGGAACCGGTCGGCTGTCGGGTAGGAGGTATAGCGCGGACCGCGTCCGCCGAAGCGCTCGAGCAGCTCCGGGTCGATGACCAGTTGGGTTGCAGAATCCATTGGTTTTCCGTTTACAGACACATTCAACTTTTCAGTCTAGCGCGATCGTGTAGTTGAGGGCCAATCTCCCTCCGTCCGGGTAGATCACCTGCCCGGTGAGATAAGACGACTCGGAGCAGGCCAGGAACAGGGCGACGTCGGCGACCTCGGCGGGCTCGCCCAGACGGCGTAGCGGAGTGCGCGACATGATCTTGCGCCGCGCCGCTTCCGAGCCCAGCACCGCCTTGGTGGCAAGGTCGGTGGCGATGGTGCCGGGGCCGATGGCATTGACCCGGATGCCGTGGTCGGCAAGCGACAGGGCCATTACCTTGGTCAGCTGGTTGACCGCGCCCTTGGAGACCACGTAGGGCACCTGGTCGGGGATCGCCAGCACGGCGTTGACGCTCGACATGTTGACGATCGTGCCGCCATCGCCCTGGGCGACCATGCGGCGTGCTGCCGCCTGGCCGAAGCAGAAGTACGCGCGCAGATTGATCGCCAGCACCCGGTCGAAGTCGGCGACGTCGATGTCCAGAAAGTTCGCCGCGTGGGTGATGCCGGCGTTGTTGACCAGTACGTCAATGCGTCCGAAGCGCTCGACGGTGGCGTCGACTGCCTTGCTGGCGGCGCCTTGCGCGGCGACGTCGCAGACCACCAGCGCCGCGCTGGCGCCCAGTTCAGCGGCCAGGGCTGCGCCGGCGTCGGCATCACGGTCAGCCAGCGCCACCAGTGCCCCTTCAGCGACGAAACGCCGCGCAATCGCGGCGCCGATTCCGTTGGCGGCCCCGGTTACCAGCGCCACCTTTCCGGCCAAGCGGCCGAGTGCTTCCCCCATGATCAATCCCCAGAGCGAATTCCAATGGGATAATTCTACGCCCCGACCCCACTGCCAAAGCCCGCATGCCCCTAGCCCCAGCCAAGACAGCCCCCCGCCGATCGGTCCCACGCCAGGTGGGGCGACGGCTGGCCGGAGCGTTGCTGATGACCATGGCTGCCCTGCTGTCTGACGCGCCGGGAGCGGCCTGGGCGGCGAACGGGGCAGGGCAAGGGCGCACCGCGCTGTCTGGGGTAACCGGGGTGGCCACGCTGGCGCCGGGCGAGGTCGGAATGATCGCGTTGCCCGTGGGCGGCGGCCGGCCGCTGTTCGAACACAACGCCGAACGTGCCTTCAACCCCGCCTCGACGATCAAGCTGGTGACGACCTACGCGGCCCTGTCACTGCTGGGTCCGGAATATCGCTGGCGGACCAGCCTCTACCTCGGGAACAGGCTCGAAGCGGGAGAGTTGCACGGCGACTTGGTGCTGCGCGGCGGCGGTGATCCGAAGCTGGTGATCGAGGACCTGACCGAATTGGTCGCTCGGATGATGGCCAGCGGCCTGCGCCGAATCGACGGCGACCTGGTGCTCGACGACTCGCTCTACGACCTGGCCGGGGAGAACCTAAGTCCGCTCGACGGCGATGCGTCG
>JAHYJF010000296.1 GCA_019428955.1 Burkholderiaceae bacterium | reverse complement strand
ATGCCTCAGGGCGTCCGGCCAGCAACACCCCCCGGCTATCAAGGCAGCATGCCGCCGTGATCATCAAGCAGGTGCTCGACATTCGCAGTGGTTTGCGCCACAACCCGCCCATGCAACCCATGGTGACTGAAGAAGAACTGAGCCTGCAAACCCTGGCCGATATCGCTGCCTACTTGCAGTCGCTGCCGGTGACAGGAAAGCTTGCCAAGGGTCCGGGGTCAGGCGTGGCACGGGGCAAGGAAGTATTCGACAACGCCTGCTCAGGCTGCCATGGTGCTGGTGGTGAAGGTACCCAAGCTATTTTTGCACCCATGGTGGCTGCGCAGCACTACCCCTACCTGCTGCGCGAACTTGAATTCATTCGCGACGGCAAGCGGGGCAATTCCAATCCAGCCATGAGCAGCCTGATCAAGGCCTATACACAAGACGATTTGCAGGCGGTGGCAGACTATATGGCGCAATTGCCGGCGCCTGAACGCCCATAAATCGCCACGCAGCCTGTTTGGTAAAACTCGGGCGACTGGCGGGTGTTGGGCAAATTTTGATCCTCAGGTATAAACGTGCGTATCGACCATCTTGCCAATGTCGATGGCCTCAGCCATCATCATTGATCGCCGCTGGCGGCCGTGACGACGAGGCATCTGTTTGAGGAAAAAATGAGCACCGAGCATGTCAAGTTCGCCCATGTTGGCCGTACCGATCCTGATTGGTTTTTTCACCGTTGCACCGCTGTGGGTCACTTGGCTGGTCTTCGACTTCCTGCTCGGCATCCTCGCCGGCATGGGCACGCCGCTGCTGCGCACGGCTGCCCGCGCGGTCATGCCGTTTTCCGAGACACTGGGCGTCTGGCTGCTGGATTCGGATTTCCAGAAACTGGTGGCCGCGCTCTATGGCATCGGCGTGTTCGCCTCGCTGGTGCTTGGCAAGAAACTGCTTGAGATTTTCGAGGCGATACTTGCCCGCCTGCCGCTGGTGCAGACCATCTACGGCGGCACCAAGCGCTTTCTCCAGTCCATACGCCAGCCGCCAGCGGCGGGGCAGCGCGTCGTGCTGATCTGCTTCCCGACGCCGCAGATGAAGGCGGTGGGTTTCGTGACCAAACTAATGAGAGATGCCGACAGCGAGCGCGAACTGGCCGCCGTCTATGTGCCGACCTCGCCTAACCCGACGTCGGGCTACATCGAGATCGTACCGCTCGACGAGGTGGTGCAGACCGACTGGAGCGTCGAACAGGCGATGAGCTTCATCATGTCTGGTAGCGCCAACGCGCCGGAGCATGTGCGTTTTTCCCACCAGCCGACTGATGCGTCGGCAGCGGATGCCGAGCACTCCAGCGGTCAGAGCACCGGCGCCAGCAGATAGACGGGGCGCGCGGCCATCCCTGACAAATGACGGCGTGACCTGGCGCGCATCGTCACTGCGCAGTGCCCGGGGCGCGCAAGCTTGACAGGTACGCCACCAGCGCGTCGATCTCGTCGACCCCCAGTTCGCGGTAGCCCTCCTTCGTGATCGCAGTGCGCCGTGGCAGCTGCGTGGCTGCCACACCGGTGGCGAGAATCCAGTCGCGCACGGCCGCCGCGTCGAGCCGGTCGCCAATGCCGTCCAGTGGAAAGCGCGGATTGCCTTCGCCGGCGATGGCGTGACACGACGCGCAGCCTTGTTCCTGATAGACGACGCGGCCAGATGCCACCAGAGGTGAAGGTTCGGCGCTTGCCGCGACGTGCGACGTCGCAGTGTCCGGATTCTGCGACCAGGCGAATAGCAGCGCCAGCAGGATTGCCAATGCGCCGCTCACCACCACGATGATTCGCACCCAGGTTTCACGCATGATCTTGGATTCCTCAGTTGGACGCGCCCGAGTGGGCTGCTGGTGTCATCATTTCATTGCCTTATCAAAATTTTTAAACGGTCAACTGAGGAATTCAGGATGAGCGTCACACCATATCAAAAAGTTCGAAGTGGATGCGGGCAAGCGGCACGCCCAGCGTGCGCAGTCCGTGCTGCGCCGCGTCGGTCATCGGCTTGGGGCCGCACAGGAAATATGTCAGATTACACCTGTCCGCCCCCGGCAGATGACGCTCGAGCAGCGCCGTATCGACCCAGCCGCGTTCGCCTTTCCAATCCGGCGGCGGGTCGGCCAGCACATGCACCAACTTGAGGCCGAGGCGGCCGCGCAGCGCGTCGAGTTCCTCGCGAAAAATCACCTCGTCCCAGCGGTCGTTGGCATAAATCAGCACGACGGGTCGGCGCTCAGCGCGCGCCGCCGCCGTGCGCAGCATGCTCATGATGGGCGCGATGCCGACGCCGCCGGCGATGAAAACAAAACCGGGGGCCGCAGGATGGCGGTCGGTGCTGAAGACGCCGTAAGGCCCGTCAAGATAGGCAAACGTGCCTGGTTGAACGTCCTTGATGGTGGCCGTGAAGTCGCCCAGCGCCTTGATGGTGAACTCGACCCGGCCGCTGTCGGCGTCAGAGGAAAACGAGAACGGGTGCTCGCGCAGATGAAAAGGCGAATCGCCAAGCGTGAGCCAGGCGAACTGGCCGGACGCGAAGCGCAGGCCGGCGTGGCCGACCGGCGCCAGAGCGAGCGTCCAGGCGTTGCCTCGCTCCGGACGCACCTCAGTCACCTGCCAGGGGTGGCGCAGCATCCGCCAGGGCTTGACCAGCCGCACATAAACGATGAGCCCCACCCACGAGAGCGTAAAGCCTGTCCACAGGACGCGTTTCCATGGCGCGTTGATGTAGTAGCCAACGCCCTCGATGTGGCCGACCGCGGCAAGAAAAGCGGTGGTGGCGAGCAGTGCGTGCCAGAGGCGCCAGCGCTCGTAGTCGATGCGCAAGGGCTTGCGCCACAGCGAGGTGACGACGACGAGAAGGAACAGCGTCAGCGCGAGCCGCCCCGCGGTCATGTACCACGGTGCATGGCGCGGGTCGAGGGCGCCCAGCGCCGCGACGTTGTCAACGCGGATGATCAGGAAATGGGCCAGCACCAGGCCGAGCGCGACCAGCGCGGCGTAGCGGTGGAAGTAATAAATGATGTCGATGCCGAAGGGTGCGGCTGCGCGGCGAAAGCGCGCCGTCAGGGCGAACTGAACGCCGAGCATAGCCATGCCGGCGAAGCCGAGGGCCATGGAGAAATCCCACCAGAAACCCGCGCCGGCCGGCACCTGGCCGGTCAGCAACACGAGCAATGGCGCGACGACCAGCAACAGGTAGATGCTGATCCACAGGGCTGCCCGGGCGAAGGTGCGATTGAGCATCAGTGTGCGGCGGTGAGATCGGCACACATAATCAATGCGCCGATAAAGGCGGGATGGACATGGCGTTTCATGGGCTGAACACTCCTGCAAAAACGGGACGGTCTGCCAGCGAAGGATAACACCAACACGCGAAATCCAGCTTGAATTCACCCGCGCATTGACGCCGCGCGGCGCCCACGTCACCGACGCAGTAAACGATAATTCAACCGACGTGTTTTACAAAATTCGCTTCGACCGGGAACAGGATCATGCAACCCAAACTGATCGTTAACCTTGTTTTTGCCGTCGTCGCCGGCGGGACGGCGCGCTGATGCAAGCGGTACTGCGGCGCGTGCTGCTCTTTGCCCTGCTGTGGTGGGTGCTGGCCGCAGGGCGCTTGGAAGGTTGGCTGTTGGGCGGCATCGCCGTCATTGCCGCAACTTGGGCGAGCCTGGTGCTGTTGCCGCCGCGTGCACAGCGGTTGCGCATCGCTGCACTGCCTGGTTTTCTGGCGTTTTTTCTCATCAATTCGGTGCGCGGCGGCTGGCAAGTGGCGTTGATGGCCGTGCGCGGGCGCGTCGCCTTGCACCCGGTGCTCCTTGAACTGCCACTGAATTTGCCGGCTGGCGCGCCGCAAGTCCTGCTGACGTGTGTCTTGGGGCTGATGCCAGGCACGCTGGGGGTCCAGCTGGCCAACAACCGGCTGCGCCTGCACGTGCTGCACCAGGATTTGCCTGTCGCCGTCGAG
>JAHYJF010000295.1 GCA_019428955.1 Burkholderiaceae bacterium | reverse complement strand
TTGGGGGGGTTAGCGGACGAGGATGCCGAGCGTCAGCAGCGCGGCATGGGCGGCGGCAATCTGCGGTGCGGTGGGCGTGCCGGGGATGCTGATCTCATACTGGTTGACGATGGCGGGGCCGCGGATCAGCACGACGGCGTTGGTGTCGCCTCCGCTGGCATCGACGCTGTCCCAAAGAATGGCGGCTGCCGTCTGGGTGCCGTTCGAGGCTGCAGGATCGTGGGCCGCGTATTTGCCCGAGGCGGTGATCTTGCCCAGAATGGTGCCGGGCTGGAGGTTGCCGGAGGCCAGGATGACGGTGCTGCGGCAATAGTCGCGCAGTGCTTCCCAGACGAGGAAGCCGCCCGCGTGCGGGGGCTCAGAGAGGGTCGGCATGGTCTTATCCTTTCATGCGGAAGGTGCGGGCGATGACGTCGCCCCAGGGACGCGCGCCAGAGGGGCGGCCGGGTTGCGGATGGGCGGCGGAGATGTCGGGCACGGCTTCCACGCGGGTGGCCAGAAGGGCGGCGCGCACCGCCTCAAGGCTGGCATCTTCCTCGAGAAACCGGCCCGCCATCTGCGGTTGCCCGTTGAGGCGGCAGAGATCGACGACGGCGCGGGCATGGGTCAGAGCTTCGGCACGGATGCTGGCGGCAGATGCTGCACCGTTGGAGACTGCAACGGTGCTATCGGTTTCGGGCGCTGGCGCGGCGTCCGTAGGCAGGACGGTGTCGGCTCCGAAAGTCTCGGCAACACCAAGAGTTTCCGCGCCCGGGTCGGATGGCGGGTCGGGATCCGCTGGCGGGCCTCCACCGGTATCAGAGTCAGCGGCAGGCACGTCACCGGCAGGCGCAGTTTTCGGGTCTGCGTCACCGTCTCCGGGATTTTCGCCTGACGCTTCGACGGCAATCCCGGCTGTGGATTGGTCACCTCCCGTATCAGCCGCAGCATCGTCCTGACTTTCTGCCGCCACCTCCGCCAGCACAGGCGGTGCATTGCGGAACCGCCCGACGTCGAACCGCGCCGCGATCCGGACCGGTTCGGCGATCCGGTCGGCAAAGCCGAGATCGAGCGCATCCTTGGCATCGAGCCAGGTTTCCGCCGCCATCAAGGGGGCAATCTCTTCCTGGGGACGCCCGGACTTGGCGGCGTAGCCCTGCAGCAGGCTGCCCTTGATCTTGTCCAGCGCCTCGGCCATCGCGCGCATGTCGATGGCGGTGCCCATGACCATCCCGGCTGGATCGTGGATCATCAGGAAGGCATTTTCCGGCATGACGATCTCATCGCCCGCCATCGCGATGTAGGACGCAGCGGAAGCGGCGATGCCGTCGATCCAGACCGTAACCGTGCCAGTGTGGCGCAGAAGCGCGTTGTAGATCGCGACTGCATCGAAGACCGAACCGCCCGGGCTGTTCAGTCGCAAGGCCAGCGGGGTGGCATCCGGCAGCGCTGCCAGTTCTGCCAAAAACCCCTTGGCCGAGACGCCGTAGGCCCCGATTTCATCATAGATCACCACCTCCGCGCCGCTGCTTTCGGCGCGGATCGTGTACCAGCTGTTCATGCGTTCACTCCTGTTCGGTTGGGTCGTTGACGACTGCAGCGCCGCCAGACCCCGGTTTTGGCTGTCGTGCTGGTGTCGCCCGCGCCCCCTGCGTCTCACCGGGGCTGGTGCGATACTGCAGACCCATGTCCCCGGCGCGCTTGGCGTCCGCTGCGTTCTCGCGGTCGATTTCCTCGACGTCGTAGCCAGTGGCCTCGACTACCTTGCGCCGCGAGATGATCCCCGCCTCCATCGCCAGCACCTGCGCCTGGATGTCCTTCAGGGGATCGACCCAATCCCAGCGCGGCGGGATCCAGTTCACCGGGCGATATCGCGCGGGGGACCGGGCAAAGTCTGGCAAGTCCAGCGCCCCCGACAACACTGCGGTTTCCAGCCACCGCGCCCAGACTGGGCGGCACAGCTGATGCGCGACCACCCCATGCTGCAACTGCTCGACACGGCGTCGAAACTCGACCAGTTCGGCGCGCAAGCTGGAATAGTTGGCTTGCCGGACATCGCCGGTGACCAAGTGATAGGGCAGCCCCAGCGAGGCCGAGACTGACAGCAGCGTCCGGTACTGAAACGCCTCGTAGCCGCCGCCAACATCGGCGGGGCTGGAGAATTTCACATCCTCGCCGGGCAACAGCACCTGCAAGGTGCCCGGCTCCAGACTGACCGTCGCGCCGCTGTCGTCGGTCGCCTCGATCTCGCCCATCAGTTGTTCTTCGGGTGCGGTCTTGGTGATGAAGCCCGCGAACATCGCCGCCGTCTTCTTCCGGTCAAGCTCGGCGTCGTCATATTGGTCGAGCAGAAACAGCCGCACCATGGCGGGCGCCACATGCGGCAGGCCCCGGATTTGCCCTGCATCAATCGGTCGGTAGATGTGCAGAACGTCCCCGGCCGGAACGCGGACCGTTTCGGGCGTGACCATCCCCTGATCTGTGCTGTCACCGGGATGGCGGCGGCGGAAGTGGTAAGCGACGCGGCGACCGATGAGATCGAACTCGATCCCACAGCGGATGCGATTGCCGTTGGCCGCCGCCTCGGTCTTCTCGAACGGCAGCATCTCTGATTGCAGCAATTGAAGCTGGATCGGCACCAGCAGCCCATCCTCGGCCCGGCGCGGGCGCATCCGCACGAAGCATTCGCCCGCCACGAACATCTCACGCGCCACCATGGCCTGCAGCCCGTAGAAGTCGGTCAGCCCATCGGCGTCCGCCTCATCGGTCCAGGCCAGCCAAAGCCGCTGCACCTGGTCGCGTAAGTCCGGATCCTCGATCAGCGACGAAGGCTTGATCCCGTCGCCCACCAGGTTCGACGCAAAGGCCTCGCAGGCATTGGCGGCATAGCCATTGGTCACCACCAACTCGCGCGACCGCGCCAACAGACGCGGCCCGCCAGAGGCAATCAGCGAGTTGATGTTTTCCAGCGGCGGCTGCCAGCCCCGCAACCGGCGCTGCGACATCGCCCCTTCGAGCCGCGCGCGCAGTCCGGAGGGACCGTCGCCCCGGTGGGGCGGCGTAAGCCCGAAGGACACAGGGCCGCCGGTGCCCCGGCGGCGAAAAGCGTCAAGCCAGCCCATGCGCTACAGCCCCTTGGTAGTAATCACACGCACCTGCCGGATGATCTTTCGCCCCTCGGCCGCAGCGATGTCGCGGTCCAGCACCTCGATCGCCCGGTCGATCTCGGTCAGGCTGCGGTAATCCACGGTCTTGCCGTCGTAACTGACCCTCGCCACACCGCTGGCGCGCGACGCCGCCAGTGCTTCGCGGCGGGACTTCAGTTCTGCGATTGTGGCCATGTCTACCTCATGTAATTCGACGCCACCGACCTGCGCCGCGCCGGACTGCGCACTGCACGAATGGAACCGGCGGCGGTCTTGTCGTGGCTCCCCTCGGCCTTGCCATCCCCCGCCACCTGCGCCTCCAGATCGGCCCAGCGCGCCTCGGACCAGCGGTCCGCCCCGACGATCCAGGCGGCGGCGCGGGCGTAGACCCGGCAGTCCAGCGCCTCGTTGCGCTCGCGCAGCTTCTGCCATTCGAGCCGGGCAAAGCCGCGCTTGGTGCGCACGGTGACCAGCTCCTCGGCCACGAGCTGCTTCAGCCATTCGCTGTCCACCCAATCCGGCAGATGCACGGTGCCAGGAGGATACACCGCCCCTTCGGCCAGTTCCTCCTTCGTCGGGCGTGGCAGGCCGAGATGGCGGTAGGTCTCGGCCTTGAAGGTCGAGACCGCCACCGTCCACAGCCGCGCGCCCCGGCGCAGGCGTTTGCCCGCGTCGGTGACGTCGACGTAAGTAGGCCCCGATACCGGGCTGAACCGCCCCGGCTTTACCGGAGGGCAAAACTCTCGGAGAATTGCCCGTTATGGAACATGCACAAAAGAAGAAGACCTCGAAGCCGTATTCGCCTGAGTTCCGCGAACGTGCGGTGCGGCTGCTTATGGAACACCGCGATGAGTATCAGTCTGAGGCTGCGGCGCTGAC
>JAHYJF010000294.1 GCA_019428955.1 Burkholderiaceae bacterium | reverse complement strand
ATCCGCCCGCTTGGCGAAGAAGTTGGCGTAAGCGCGTTCCAGGTCCTTGAGGGTCTGTTGCAGCGGGTGCGTCAGCGCGTCCTTGAGCCACGGCGTCTGAGCGCTGTTGCGCCATTCGGTGAGTAGCTTGCACAGGCCCGCGTAGCCCAGCTTCTTCTCGCCTTGCTCGTAGCGCGCCTTCTGCAACGCCAACTCCTTGTTGAACACGAACCGGCACGAACCAGCGAAGCGGCGCATCTGGCGCTGCTGTTCGCCGGCGGGCATGAGCTCGTATCTGAAGGCTTGGCGGCGTTGCATCGCTGGAATTATATTCTTGGCCTATGAGTCGCGAAAACGATATTCGGCACGGGCAGCGCGTTGTGCTCGCCCAGCTACTTCGCCGGTAGCTGCGCTGGGGCGCCCTTCGAAATCATCCGCCAGTACATCCAACAGCAGCAGACGCCACATTGACCGCCAAAAGGACCCCAACGGCGTCCGCGCTATCCTTCCCCGGCCTGAAGGCCGAGGCTTGCCGCGCATCGGGTCAATTCCGCTCAGACACCATTCTATTCCCGCGCTCTGTCCGGGGCATCCTGCGCGGCCGCGCCGAGGCTGCGCCAAAAGGCCAGTGTCGCGGCCGCAGCCAGCTCGGCATCGGCGGCGGTCATGGTCTCAGCCGGGCTGTGGCTGACCCCGCCGTTGCCGCAACGCACGAACAGCATCGCCATCGGCAGCGCGCGCCCCATCATCATCGCGTCGTGCCCGGCCCCCGAAGGCATCCGCCGGGCCGGCAGGCCAAACCCTGCCACCGCAGCAGCCAGAGCGTCGACCCAGGCCGGCGTGCAGGGCGTCGCCGGCACCTTCATGGTCAGTTCGCTTGCAAAGCTCACTCCCCGGCGGCGCGCGATTTCCTGGCAGCTGAGCAGGACGTCGGCGAGCGCCCGGTCGCGCGGCCCATCCTCGGCAGCGCGCAGGTCGATGGTGAACTGGGCCTCGCCGGGGATCACGTTGGTGGCGCCGCGCACCACCTCGAAGCGCCCGGCTGTGCCGACCACCGTTGCGCTCGGATCGGCGCGGCAGCGGGCCTCCATGGCGAGCACCATCTCGGCCGCGGCCGTGCCGGCATCGTGGCGCAGCGGCATCGGCACCGTGCCGGCGTGACCGGCGGTGCCGATCACCCGGCAGCAATGGCGCACGCAGCCGGCAATCGACGTCACCACCCCGAGCGCCTCGCCAGCGTGGAGCAGCACCGGCCCCTGTTCGATGTGCACTTCGTAGTACCCCAGCAGAGAAGCAGGATCGCGGCGCAAGCCGGCGATCCCGTCGGGATCGAGCCCGGCATCCTTCATGGCGTCGCGCATGCGCACGCCCGAGGCATCGGTGCACTCCAGCACGTTGGCGTCAAACTGCCCGACCAGCGGGCTCGAGCCCAGGAAGGTGCTCGCGAAACGCAGCCCCTCCTCCTCGGCAAAGGCGGCGACTTCGAGATCGAACGGCAGCCGTTCGCCGCTCTCGTTGAGATGGCGCGCGAGCGCGATCGGCAACACGATCCCCAGGCGTCCGTCGAAACGCCCACCATTGCGCACGGTATCGAAGTGGCTGCCGGTAAGCAGCGTGGGCGCGTCGGGACGACCGCAGGCGAGCCGGCCGATGACGTTGCCGACTGCGTCGACCGTGACCGCCAGGCCGGCGGCCACCATCGCTTGCTTGAGCTCGGCAGCGACGGCGCAATGGGCCGCGCTGAGATAGGCGACCGTCAATCCATCGGGGTCGTCGGAATGGCGCCCGAGACGCTCGCAGGCGGCGATGATTTGCTGGCCGATCGACATGGATGTCACCTTTGCTCCAGTGTAGTTCGAGTGCGCCGGTACGGGCGTCGCGCTGCCGGCACCGCAAGCGGCTACCATACTACAATTAGCACCAAAGCCGACGGAAGATCGCACCACCATCCCGCCGCCGCTCCCTCACCAACCGGAAATGCCATGACCACAAGGAAGAAGCCCACCGACCTGCGCAGCCACCGCTGGTACGGCGTCGATACCCTGCGCGCCTTCGGGCACCGCTCGCGCACCCTGCAGATTGGTTTCACCAGGGAGGAATTCGCCGGCAAGCCGGTGATCGCGCTGGTCAACACCTGGAGCGACATCAATCCCTGTCATACCCACCTGCGCCAGCGCGCCGAGGAGGTCAAGCGCGGCATCTGGCAGGCGGGCGGGTTCCCGGTCGAAATCCCCGCGCTGACGCTTTCCGAGATGTTCCAGAAGCCCACCACGATGATGTACCGCAACCTGCTGGCGATGGAGACCGAGGAAATCCTGCGCTCCTACCCTGCCGACGGCTGCGTGCTGCTGGGCGGCTGCGACAAGACCGTGCCGGCGCTGCTGATGGGGGCGATCAGCATGGACCTGCCGACCATCTTCATGCCTGCCGGCCCGATGCTGCGCGGCAACTGGCGCGGCAAGACCCTGGGCTCGGGCAGCGACGTCTGGAAGTACCACACCGAGTTGCGGGCCGGCAACATCACCCAGCAGGACTGGGACGAGATCGAAGGGGGGATTGCCCGCTCGTTTGGCACCTGCATGACCTTCGGCACGGCCTCGACCATGGCCTGCATCGCCGAAGTGCTCGGGCTGATCCTGCCCGGCGGCGCGACGATTCCGTCGCCCGACTCGAACCACGTGCGCCTCGCCACGCTCTCGGGCAAGCGCATCGTGGAGATGGTCTGGGAAGACCTCAAGCCTTCGGACATACTGAGCCGAGCCAGCTTCGAGAATGCGATCCGCGTGATGATGGCGGGCGGCGGCTCGACCAACGCCGTGATCCACATCGTCGCGCTCGCCCGCCGCGCCGGTATCGACATCTCGCTCGCCGACTTCGACCGGATCTCGCGCACCACGCCGGTGACGCTCAACCTGCGGCCCTCGGGGCAATACCTGATGGAGGATCTGTTCTATGCCGGGGGCAGCGAAGCCTTCTTCTCCTCGCTCGGCGACCTGCTCCAGGGTGACGTCATGACCTGCACCGGGCGCACCCTGGGCGAGAACATTGCCAATGCTCCGATCCACCTTCCCGACGTGATCCGGCCGCTCACCGAGCCTCTCGAGAAGGAAGGCGGGGTGGCGATCCTCTACGGCAACCTGGCGCCGGGCGGAGCGGTGATCAAGACCTCGGCCGCGACCCCGGGGTTGCTAACCCATACCGGTCCGGCGGTGGTCTTTGACGACTACAACGAGCTCGAGCGCCGCCTCGATGATCCCGATCTCGTGGTCGACGAGAACAGCGTGCTGGTGCTGCGCAGCGCCGGGCCCCAGGGCGGGCCGGGGATGCCCGAATGGGGCATGCTGCCGCTACCGAAGAAATTGCTCGAGCGCGGGGTGCGCGACATGCTGCGCATCTCGGATGCGCGCATGAGCGGGACCAGCTACGGCACGGTGGTGCTGCACATCTCGCCCGAATCATTCGTCGGCGGACCGCTGGCACTGGTGCGCGAGGGCGATCTGATCACGCTCGACGTGCCGGGGCGCAAGCTGCAGCTCGAGGTTTCGGACGAGGAGCTGGCCGAGCGCCGTGCTGCCTGGCAGGCGCCCGCGCGCAAGTACGGCCGCGGCTACGGGGAGCTCTACGCGCAACATGTCGAGCAGGCCGAACACGGCTGTGACTTCGACTTCCTGGCGCGGGATGGGCGCACGGCGGATCCGGAGATCCACTGAAAGCCGCTGGTTCAGTGTGGCGTCTGCTGCTGTTCGATGTACTGGCGCACGATCGAAATTGGTGCGCCACCACAGGACGAAGCGAAATAGGACGGCGACCACAGCACGCCCTTCCAATAGTGCTTCTGGATGTCGGGCCGCTCTTTGCGCAGCAGACGGCTGCACACGCCTTTAAGGCTGTTAACCAGGTCGATATCGCCACCTTCGACGGGTACTCCACCAGCAAGTCATGAAACGCCTTCAAGCCTACAAATACGAGCTCCAGCCCAACGGCGAGTAGCAGCGCGCCATGCCCCGCTTCTCGGGGGCGTGCCGAC
>JAHYJF010000293.1 GCA_019428955.1 Burkholderiaceae bacterium | reverse complement strand
GTTTATTGACCGGGGTTCATCGGATCTCACCGGTGGAGAGGCGGGATTCGCGGCCTCGGGACAGGCCTGATCGGTCCGGAAGGCCTCGGCGTGCCAGTCACCATTCCGCGACGATACGCCGTGAAGGCGCCGGCGCCGTGCCGCCGAGCCCTCTCAGGGCTCGGCGGCAGTCGGGTTCGAGAGCTGAAGGGGCTGGACGCCAGGGTTGATCCTGTCGGCACCAACCTCTACAATGTGAACACCTGTTCGATTCCCACCGCGGAGGCACATCGCATGGCGCCTGCTCCACAGTTTCGCGTGGCCGAGCTCTTCGCCGGTGTTGGCGGTTTTCGCCTGGGCCTCAAGAAGGCTGGCTGGACGGTGGTATGGAGCAACCAGTGGGAGCCCTCGACGAAGGCCCAGCATGCATCGGACTGCTACGTTGAGCACTTCGGCGAGGATAGGCATGTCTGCGACGACATCGCGAAGGTCGTTCAGGGCCCGCAGTCCGAGTCGATCCTCGATCATGAGCTTCTTGTGGGGGGCTTCCCCTGCCAGGACTACTCAGTGGCGAAACCCTTGGCCCAGGCTGCCGGCATACAGGGGAAGAAGGGTGTGCTCTGGTGGTCCATATACGACATGCTTGCGCTGAAGCGACCACCCTTCGTCCTGCTGGAAAACGTGGACCGCTTGCTCAAGTCGCCTGCGACGCAAAGGGGTAGAGATTTCGCGATAATCCTGTCGTGTCTTGCGCAGCTCGGCTATGTAGCAGAATGGCGCGTCGTGAATGCTGCAGACTATGGGTTTCCGCAGCGCCGGCGCCGCGTCTTCCTCTACGCGCACCGTCTCGATCATTGCGGCTACCAGTGGAAGCCGATGACACGGCTCTACGTCGACGGGGTCATGGCCAAGGCGCTGCCGGTCTCAAAGGCTGGGATCAAGTCGGTGCTGGAGGCCGAAGCCGCGCTGCCACAGGAGCCAGATATCGAGCTCGATGCGAACCCCTACGTGGTCAGCGAGACCTTTGGAATCGGGCTGAAGACATCGCCGTTCGCGAACGCTGGCGTGATGATAGAGGGGCGTGTCTGGACCCGCGTTGTCACGCCGATCTATCGCGGCAAGAAGCAGACGCTGGGCGACGTGGTAGGCAGGACGGAACACGTCCCCGAGAGCTACTTCGTGTCGGGTGATCGCGTCGATACGTGGGCTTACCAGAAGGGACCGAAGTCGGAGCCGCGCATCGACAAGAAGACGGGGCACGAGTACTTCTACTCGGAGGGCGGGATGGCGTTCCCGGACCCGCTTGACCGTCCCGCGCGCACCATCCTGACGGGTGAGGGCGGCACGTCGGCATCAAGGTTCAAGCACATCATCGCTGATCCGAAGACTGGCCGACTGCGCCGACTCATCCCTGAGGAACTTGAGGAGCTCAACGGATTCCCTCGTGGGTGGACCGACACCGGGATGAGTGATGGGCGTCGTGCCTTCATGATGGGGAATGCTCTCGTTGTCGGCGTAGTAGAACGCATCGGGCGCGCCATCAAGAAGGAAGCAGAGGCCTGCCTCTTGCAGAAAGCAACGGACAATGCCAGGGAAGCAGCTACCGATACCTAGTCCGACATCCCGGGCTGTCTCGAAGTCCATGAAGGGCAATCGGGGGCGGGATACCAAGCCAGAGCTGCTGGTGCGCAGTCTCTTGCGAGACGCGGGCTACCCAGGCTACCGCCTTCACTGGAAGAAGGCCCCCGGACGACCCGATATCGCCTACCCGGGCCGGAAGGTTGCCATCTTCGTGAACGGATGCTTCTGGCATCGTTGTCCACACTGCCAGCCGGCGGAACCCAAGTCCCATTCCGACTTCTGGCGCAGGAAGTTCGAGCTCAATCAGGAACGAGATGCGCGCAAGGTCTGCGAGCTCAAAGACGCAGGCTGGACCGTGGTCACCGTGTGGGAGTGTGAACTGCGGGATAGCCCGTCACGAATCGTCGCCGAAATCAGCGAACTCCTCGGCAGCCATTAGCGGCGCCTGATCAGGGGCCGGTCGCCCCATAACGGGTAGAACTACACCCTTCTCCAGCCCCTCCGAGCCCAACTTGAAGGTTTCGGGTGGCGCCAGTCCGATGATGACGATAGGCACTGTGAGAACGTTCATCATCGGGTTCAAGTATCGGAGGAACTTCTCGAAGGTTCCCACGGCCGAGTCGAAGTTGCCGGCCTTCTTCATGGCCTCCGTTGCTGTGACTATGATGCCGCCGCTGGTCTGAATCGCTTTCTCAACATGATTGAGTTCAGCTGAGAGCATGGGCTTGAGCAGGTTCCATGCGATTGCTTCCCCATGATTGAATGCGACCTCAACCGCCATCACGTCCGTCGCAAAGTCCAGTCTCCAGCGGGTTTCTCTGTTGCTCGTGTACTCGGGATCGTTGAAGATGGCGCTCTCGCGAGCCCATCTGGCTTCATCGAGTCGGGCTCGAAGGAGACCATTGATGGCGTCGGACAGGCTCTTGCAGTTGGGACGCCTCTGGCGCGCTGCGTTGTGAGCTTCGATGAGGTCGTCATCTGTGATTGAGTCCAGGACCGAGGTGATGGACAGCCAGTCGGCTTGGTAGCGAGCGTCGTTCTCGAACAGAAAGAGCCCGTTTCGATGTGAGTGGAGTTTGTACTGCATACGACCGTCCTGCTGGAGGGGTCTTCCAGCGCTCAGTCTACACGACGTGCACCTTCGGGCCGTTACCCCGACGCCAGTCCTGCTTAAGAAGTCGGTCAGACCGCGTTAAGCCATCCGTGCTTTGCTCCACCAGATCGATTCCTCCGCAAGAGCGAGGACCTGGAGGCAGCACTTGCCCGGGATATCCCAATTCTGGAATAATAGTGGTGGAGACGCCCAAAGGCTGAAGCTGATCGTGTGGGTGGGTTCGAGCTTGGAGGACCTCAGGCGTTTCCCCGTACCGGTCAGGCAGGCCATGGGCTTCGCCCTCTTCCAGGCACAAAGCGGTGGCAAGCACATACATGCGAAACCCTTGAGGGGGTTCAAAGGCGCCGGTGTGGTCGAGGTTGTCGAGGATTTCGATGGGAATGCCTACAGAACCATCTACACGGTCCGATTCGCCGAGGCGGTGTACGTTCTACACGCATTCCAGAAGAGGTCATCGCACGGAATCCGGACCTCAAAGCGGGACATGGATTTGGTCGAGGCTCGTTTGAGCATCGCGAGAGCGCTCCATCGACGCAAGTCGGGTAGGGAGGATGTCAGCTAGTATGGGAACTCGTCGGCGGCCCGAGCATGTGGAGAGCAGCGGCAACGTCTTCGCCGACCTCGGTCTGCGGAACTCAGAAGAGCTGATGGCCAAAGCAGCGCTCGCCGCTCAGATCGCCGAAGTCGTGCAACAGCGATGCCTGACCCAGTCTCAGGCCGCGCGCATACTCGGCACAGGCCAGCCCAAGGTGTCGGAACTCCTCTCTGGACGGCTCGAAGGCTTCTCGATGGAGCGTCTCATCCGCTACCTGAATGCGCTCGGGCGGGACGTGCACATCGTGGTGTCCCCAAAGCCCGACGACCACGAGCGGGCCACACTTACCGTGACCGACAGTGAGAGAATCGGCAGAACCGCCGCTTCAGCTCGGCGGTAAGACCCCGTACAGACGGTCGGGGCTGGGCAGGCAGAACACCGAACGGATGATTAGATTCGCGGACTGGGTTCCCGAGATTGAGGAATGCTCGCCAGTGGCGGGCAAATTGGCCTTGCGTTCAACTGCAGTCCGGCCACCACTTGACTCCGCAGCCTCCTCGGCGGTATGAACAAAGGGTATGAATGGTCAATCGGGGAGTAACCTGTGCCCAAGAAGAAAGTCGCCGTCGCGCTCTCGGAGTGGCTGCTCGACGAGCTCGACACGGCGGCGGAGCAGTCGCGGACGAGCCGCAGCGCGCTCGTGGAAGAGGCGGTCGCTGACTACGTGGTGCGTCGACGCACGGGTGAAGACGACGAGCGCTTCCGGCGCGAGGCCACGCTCGCACTTGAGGACATGAGAAGCTTCGCCCGGG
>JAHYJF010000292.1 GCA_019428955.1 Burkholderiaceae bacterium | reverse complement strand
CCCTTGATGTAGCCACGCTTCAGGATCTTTTCGCGCAACTTGGCCTCGGCATTGCCGCGGAACAAGACGCCATGCGGCAGGATGACCGCGCCCGACCCTGTTGCCTTCATCGAGGCAAGGATGTGCAGCAGGAATGCAAAGTCGCCGTTCTTGGCGGGCGGTTCGCCATCGGCGAAGCGGCCGTATTTCGTTTCCTCGGTCAGGCCAGCGGCCCAGGCTTTGGCCGAAAAGGGTGGGTTAGCGACCACGAAGTCGAAGGTCTGGAGGGTGTGAGAATCGGCCAAGAAATGAGGTTCGGCAATGACGTCGCCCTGCGCGATCTCGGCGGTGGCGCGGTTGTGCATGATCATGTTCATGCGGGCGAGGCCGCGGGTGGCGATGTCCATTTCCTGCCCGAAGATCGTGATCGGCACACGGGCAGTCTGGGCGGCTTTAAGCAACAGGGAGCCAGAGCCGCAGGCCGGGTCATAGACAGTCTGGCGCGGGCTGGTGGCCCGGTTGACGCCCGCGACCGCCGCCACGACGCGCGACACTTCGGCCGGGGTGTAGAACTGACCCTTGGACTTGCCCGCCTCGGTCGCGAAGTTGCGCATCAGGTATTCGTAAGCGTCGCCAAGAATGTCGTCGCCATCGGCACGGTTCTTCGAGAAGTTCAGCTCTTCCCGGCCGAAGATGTTGATCAACGCGGTCAACGTGTTGATCATCTTCTGGCCACGCCCGAACTTTTCGGGGTCGTTGAAGAAAGCCCGGTCGACCACACCGCTGAGGTCGTTTGCTTCCGCGATGCGGGCGATGATCGTGTCGATCCGCTCGCCAATATCTTTAGAGCCGCGCAGGGCCTTCATGTCGGAAAACGACGCCCCGGGTGGCACCTCAATCAGTGCGTCGGGCTGGCCTGCCCGGTCGGACACGTATTTCACGAAGAGCAGAGTGAGGATGTAGTCCTTGTAAAGCGAGGCATCCATGCCGCCGCGGAGCTGGTCGCAGCTTTCCCAAAGAGACCGGTATATGTCGCTTTTCTTGATGGCCATTGACCGCCCCTTCTCGAAATCTCTCTAGTTTCCCGAATGGTACGGGATGGTTCGCCGAAATAACAGCCGACGGCGGCGCCAGTTCGACACTATCTGTGCGCCGAAAGCCGAATGGATTGAAAGGGCAAATGTTCTTTGGGGGTGATCAAGCGGACGGCTGGATCGAATGACGATGTAGCGCCCACGGCCGCACCTTCGGCATCGCTCCCGTCACCTCGATCTCGCGTAACATCCCGCCCGCCGCGAGCCCCTCACGCACCCAACCCAACGCCCGCCACCAGTCCTCATAACCGCGCCGCGCCGATGCAATCTGCTGCGGGTGCGGTGAGAACGTGACTGGACAGGCCAGCACCTCGACGGTGCGCCACTTGCCGCGGGTGAGGACCCGTTCGGTGCCGACGACGAGGGTTTTGGCGCGCTCGCCATGCTGGTTACGCTTGACCTCGACCGGCACGCAGCGCGGCACGGCGCCTGGCATCCAGTCGGGCGTCAGCCCGGCGCGGGCGAGTTCGGCCACGCGGATCGCCATGCGCTTGCCGCCGAGGCTGTCGGGCATTCCGGCGACGGTGGCGGCGATCACCTCGGCGTCTTCATGGGTATAGCCGCCGATCTTGTGCTGGCCGCCGTCGATCTTGCAGCCGAGCGCTGCGCGTTGCAGCAGCACATATTCGAGGCCGAAGCCGAACCCCTCCTCGGTCACATCCTTCGGCGGCGGCAGCTCCAGCTGCGCCTTTTCGATCCGGAATGCCCATTCCAGCGCCGCTTGCACGCCCAGCGCGCGCTTGACACGGCCGCCGCCCGCGCGACCAATCCGCCCCTGGACGCTCATCGCTGCAAGCCCTCGGTGATCAGCATTCACCGCACCCCGCGCTCACGCAGGCGCTCCGGCGTCACGAGGCCGCGGGCCAGCATGGCGTTGCGCATGGTGTTGGAGATCATGCTGGCGGGGAGGTAACCGTCTGAGTTGACGAGTTTGGCATAATAGGCCGCGAGTTCGTCGGCGTTCGATCGCGGCGTCGCTTCGTTTGCGCCATGCCGCACGGATTTCCGGATGTCGCTGCTTGCGGCGGCTTGCGCCTTGCGCTGGGCGGCACGCTGCATGGCGCGATCGAGCGCCTTGGGGCCATCGGGCGGTTCGGGATGCTCCCGACGCGAGGCCCCGGCGACGGCGACGATCTCGGCATCGGTGAGCCCCAACTCGTCGCGCCAGCGCCGGACGTGCAGCCGGGGTGGCATGCCTTGCCACCAGCCGGGCAGGGCGGCGGGATCGAGGCCGAGTGCTGCGAGCAGATCCCCAAAAACCTCGTCGGAAATCGCCTCGCGCGCTTGCGCGCCCTCCTCCTCCTTTACTGGTTCTCTTAGGGGTTCCCTTACAAGGTTAGTGTCCGGATTCCGGACACGGCTCGGGGCATTTTCCGGACACGGGTCGGGGCAGAATCCGGACACGGGATCGGCGCCATCCCCGAGTCCGAATTCCGGACACGGCGCGGTGTCGGACAGGTCGAGGGCGCCAAAATCACCTGCGCCAGCGGTGTTTTCCTTCGCGGCCTCGCCCCCGTGTCCGGAATTCGGACACGGGACCACTTCCACCGGTGTGAACCCCGCCTCAAAGCCCAGAATGTAGCGCGTCGGCAGCTGGCGCTTGGTGACAGGATCAAGCCGCGGCACCCGGCGCAGCAGGCCGACCGCCTCGAGCTGGCCGAGATGCTCGTTCAGCGTCGAGCGGCTGATCTCGCAATCATCGGCCAGCCGCTCCTGCGAGGGAAAACAGCCATAATCCGGGTTGAACCTGTCGCAAAGGTGCCAGAGCACGATCTTGGTGGTGGGCCTCAGCCCGCGCTGCTTGATCGCCCAGTTGGTCGCTTCGTGGCTCATGGCGCGTGCCTCCGCGTCGGGCTGGCGATGCGCGTGGTGAGCCCGTGATCGGCCAGCGCGCCCAGCGCATCGTCAAGCGAACGCACCAGCGCCCAGCCAAAGCCCTGCGCCAGAACCGCGTCGCGGAACGCCTCCTGTTCTGGGCGCAGACTGCCTTTTGGCGCCTTCAACTCGAGGAACAGGACACGCCCCGCGCAGAGGACCATGAGATCGGCGAACCCGGCATGGACGCCCATGCCGACCAGGATCGCCTGACGTTTCGCACCGCGGGGCCCAGCCTCGGTCACCTCGTTGGCGCAGTGATGGATGATGGCGGTGCGGGGCAGGGCGATGCGTAATGCTTGCACCACCGCGCGCTGCAGATCAGCTTCGGGTGTGCCGCGGCGCATCATTGCCCGGCCCTCCCCTGGTCCTCGCGCTGGGCGCGCCGAACCGGGCGCCGCGCATCGATCACCAGCTGCAGCACGCGCGCCTCGTCGCGCTCGGTTGCCGTCTCGCCATGTGCGATCAGCACATCGCAGGCGAGCCGGATCAGATGATCGCCGTGATGCGCGACATTGGCGACGACGGCACGCGCTTCGGCAAGGTGGTCTGCGGGCCAGTCGGAGTGTTGATCTACGACGGGCCGGGTCATGCCCGCCCCCGCGACTTGCGCACCGGATGCGCCTGTTCCTGCGCGCAAAGCCACGCCTGAACCGAGGCCCGGCGATAGAAGGTCTTTCGCCCAAGCCGCGTGCAGGGTGGACCTTCGCGGCGCGCTTCCCATCTGGCGAGCGTGTCGGATTTGAGGCCCAGCGCCTGCGCCAACTGCTCGCGGCTGATCCAGTCTGCCAGCAGGTCCAGGGGCTCAGGTGTTGCCTCGGGGTTTGGGTGTGTCATCGGCTGCTCCCTTGTCTTGCGCCCCTCTGACGGGGGCAGCGCGAGCGAAGCAGAGCGCGGCGGGCGGAATACAGGCGGAAGGCGGAATTGAAACCCGCCGCCCAATTCCGCTCCTTGTTTTGTTGAAGGTTATGGCGCCGCGCGCCATTGGGCAGAGCCGGTCAGCAGCCTCAACGG
>JAHYJF010000008.1 GCA_019428955.1 Burkholderiaceae bacterium | reverse complement strand
CTGGCGCTGGCGCTGCTGGAGCTGGATGAACTCGATGAGGCCTGGACTGCGGCCCAACGGGCCGGTTCGCTGGACTCGTCGTTTGCCGCCGCGGTCGCCGAAACCGTCACGGCGATTGAAGCTGCCCGGGCGCGCCGCCAGCGCGCAGGCGGCGGTTAGCGCGGGATCACAGCGCCCCGTCATACTCCCCGCGCGCCGGGTAGTCCTTGGCTACCGCGAAGTCGATGGCCGCGAGCAGCTCGTCGAAATGCGGGCGCGCGAACGGCATGGTCTGCCACGAACCGTAATAGAGCGTGCCATCGGGGCGCACCAGGAACACTCCGGGCTCGGAAAACAGCGCCGGTTCCTCAATTCCGATCGAAGTGCGTCCGTGACCCGCCGAGATGAACAGTCCCCACTGGCTGGCGCTCGCCAGCGCCAGGGCGTAGCCGATGCGCAGCTCGCTGGCCTTGATCTTGTCGGCCATCAGGCGGGCCCGCTCCTCGCCGTCGGCGCTGACCGCGATGGCCGCCACCCCGCGGGCGGCAAACTCCTCGGCATAGGTGCCCAGTTCAATCAGGTACTTGGCGCAAATCGGGCAGTGCAGGCCGCGATAGAAGACCACCAGCGAAAACGCCTGGGGCGCGTCGGCGGCGAGCTCGAAGTTGCCGTGGGCGATGGTCGGCACTCGCAGTGCCGGCACCGGTTGGCGGGGCATTAGCATCGTGCATCCTCCGGCCAAAGATCCCATCTTAGCCGCATCCGCCACGGCTTGCGACCGTGAGTCACCGCCGGCCTGACCAGCTCAGACCAGATCGCCCAGTTCGCCGTGCAACTGCTCGATCTGCGCCATCCGCTCGCGGGCAGCGTCGCCCAGTTCGCGGGCCACCTGGGTGACCAGGAAATTGAGCAGGCTGATGGCCGCGACATAGCTGTCGAGCATCGACGCGCCGCGGCAGTGGCAAGTGAGCGTCCAGTCGGAGCGCAGCGCGCCGGCGGTGCCGGTCAGATCGGTGATGTAGAGCACCCGCGCGCCGGTGCCATGGACCGCCTCGAGAGCCGCCTGGAAGGTCTGGACGCGACGGCGAAACCCGACCCCGACCACCAGGTCCTCGGGGCCCAGTCCCGCCAACCCGCCGGCGAGAGTCTCGGCAACCCGGGGCAGGAGCTCGACCCCGGGTCGCAGCAGGGCCAGCTGCGAACTGGCGTAGGCGGCCAGCAGGTGGCTGTTGCGATAGCCGATGAACACCACCCGGCGGGCGCCGCCCAGCGCCGCGATCACCGCGCCCAGATCGACCGCGGTCAGCGCTTCGACAGTCGCGCCGAGCAATTCGCTGTCGGCGGCGACGTGCGCTTCCAGCGCCAGGTGCGGACTCGACCACTGGTTCGAGCCTTGCTCGAGGTAGTACGGGGAACCCCAGAGTTGCTCGCGGCGAACTTCGCTGCGCACCTCGGCGTAACTGGCGTAGCCGAGCCGACGGAAGCAGCGCGTAACGGTCGCCTTCGACGCGCCGGACAATTGGGCCAGCTCGGTGGCCGAATGGGTTGCCAGCCGTCCCGGGAAGGCCAGGATCAGGTCGGCCACCGTGCGCTCGCCGGGCGAAAGCGCCGCGTAGCGTTCGCGTACCCGCATCGCCAGGCTGGACAATTTGGCGCCCCGCTCTGCCCGGTTGCGGGGGCGCGAGTGCGAGTGCGCCGCGGTCACCGGCGTCGACCGCCCCACGGGCTCTCGGTCGCCGGGCCCCGCCTCGTCGCTGTCATTCGCCACTGTGGTCTCCCCTATGCCCGCCAGCGCATTGCTGAAACTGGCGTTTCAAGTATAGTTGTGCTGAAATCCGCGGTACAGAACTGAATCTCTTTGCGGGGCCAGCCTTCATCGGCGAAGGTATCTGCTGCGGTACGCCGCCTGAACAGGGAGTTCTCCCGGATGTCTGAAATCGCAGAGCTGCACGGCGCGGCGCGGTTCGCCGCCAGCGCCGCCGAGTTCCTTACCAAGTGGGTCGATCGCATCTGCGTGGCGCTGCTCGTGGTGCTGATCCTCGACGTCTGGCTCGGCGTGATCGTGCGTTACGTCTGGCCGCTGCCGATCACCTTCACCGAGGAGGCGGCGCGCTACCTGATGATCTGGCTGGCGCTGCTGGCGGTCTCGGCCTGCATCGGCCGGCGCGAGCACATCGGGGTGCAGTTCATCTACGGCATGCTGCCGGTGCCCGCGGCCCGCGTGGTGCTGCTCTTCATCGACCTGGTCGGCATCGCGTTTTTCGTGTTCCTGTGCTTCTACGGCCTGGGCATGGTAGAGCGCGGCGCGCGCACCTTCACCATGATCTACGGCCTGTCCAAGGGCTTGCCGTTCGCGGCGGTGCCGGTCGGCGCGGCGCTGGCCGCGCTGCAACTGGCCTTGGTGGCGATCCGCGACCAGGCCCGGCTGCGCCTGCAAGTCGACGGGATGATCTACCCATGACCCTGGTCGCAATCATCTTCTTCGCGCTGCTGGTGATCGGCATGCCGATCGGCTACGTGCTGGGCATCGCCGGTATTGCCGGCATGTGGACCATCGACCCCAGCGGGCGCTTCTTCCCGATGGTGCCCGAGCGCTTCTTCGCCGGGCTCGACCTGTTCACCTTCCTGGCGATGCCGTTCTTCATCTTCGCCGGCGAGGTCATGAACCGCTCGGGCATTACCGACCGTTTGATCGGCTTCGCCGACGCGCTGGTGGGCTACCTGCGCGGTGGCATGGCGCACTCGACGATGGTCGCCTCGGTGCTGTTCGCCGGGCTGACCGGCGCCGCCACCGCCGACGCTGCCGCCTTCGGCAATACGCTGGTGCCGGCGATGGTGAAGAAGGGCTACAGCCGGCCGTTCGCCGCGGCCGTGGTGGCCGCCGGCTCGATCATCGGCCCGACCATCCCGCCTTCCAACCTGATGGTGATCTACGGCTCGCTGATGGGCGTGTCGATCGCCGGACTCTTCGCCGGCGGCATCGTGCCGGGACTGCTGATCGCGGGCATCTGCATGGCGCTGATCGCGATCTTCGGAGGGCGTTGGAACCTGCCCAAGGCCGAAGGCACGCGGCCGAGCGTGAAACGCATGCTGCTCGCCTTCAAGGATGGCTTCGCCGCACTGATGATGCCGGTGATGATTCTCGGCGGCATTCTCGGCGGCATCACCACGCCGACCGAAGCGGCGGCGATCGCGGTGGCCTACGCGCTGCTGATGGGCATGGTGGTCTACCGCACGGTGGGCTGGGCCGACCTCTACGATATGCTGGTTCGCACCTCGCGCATCACCGGCATCGTGTTCCTGATCATCGCCTCGGCATCGATCCTGGGCTGGTGGATGACCTTCAACCAGATTCCGCAGGCGATCGCCGCGGTATTCCTGTCGATCTCGACCAACCCGGCAGTGGTGATCGCACTGATCCTCACGATGCTGCTCGCGCTCGGGATGTTCATGGACATCAACGCGATGCTGATCATCCTCGCGCCGGTGCTCGCCCCGCTCACGCTCACCATCGGCATGGATCCAGTCCACGCCGGCATCATGATCGTGCTCGCGCTCAACATCTCGCTGATGACGCCGCCGGTGGGCGCTTGCCTGTTCGTGCTCGCCTCGGTCACCGGCGAGAAGATCGAGAAGATCTCGCGCGCGCTCTGGCCGTTCATCGTCGCCGAGGTGGCGATCCTGTTTGCAGTTGCGTACTGGCCCGCGCTCACGCTGTCGGTGCCGCGCCTGCTCGGCCTGGGGCAGTGACCGTGGCCGCGCGCGTGACTATCCCCCAAATCGCGGCAGGGTCGGCTGCCACGCCGGCTCCCGCTGTGGTAACAATGATCGGTTTCGTCCAGCCCCTGTCTTATTAGGAGATTCTGCAATGCGTACCCTCAAGAAAATCACCCTGGCTCTGGCCGCCACCGCGCTAGCGGCGGCCGTTGGCGCCTCGCCGGCATTCGCCGAGAAGACCATGCGCCTGTCGCACCTGAACCCCGACAATCCGTTCGACAGCGCATCGGGCGCGATGGCGGCGGTGTTCAAGAACCTGGTCGAGACCGGCACCAACGGCAGCGTCAAGGTGCAGCTGTTCGCCAATGGCCAGCTGGGCAAGGACAACGAAGTCATCCAGCAGGTCCGTGACGGCATTGTCGAATCAGCGATCTCGTCCTCGGGCGGCGTCGCCCAGCACTACAAGATGGTCGGCGTGTTCGACCTGCCGTTCGCGTTCCCCAACATCACCGTCGCCAACCGGGTGATCGACATCAACAGTGACTTCGGCAAGAAACTCACCGCCGACATCAACGCCAAGACCGGCCTGAAGACGCTCGGCCTGCTCGACTCGGGCGGCTACTTCGAGATCAGCAACTCCAAGCGCCCGATCAAGACGCTCGCCGACATGCAGGGCCTGCGCATCCGCACCATGACGCTGCCCACCCATGAAGCGATCATCAAGTCGCTCGGTGGCGTGCCGACCGCGCTGCCCTGGGCCGAGGTCTACACCGCGCTGCAGACCGGCGTGGCCGACGGCCAGATGAACCCGGTGCCGATCATCGCGTTCGCCAAGTTCGACGAAGTGCAGAAATACCTGTCGATCACCAACCACGTACTGACGCCTTACTTCTGGTTCATCAACGCCAAGTTCTACGCCAGCCTGACGCCGGAAGAGCGCAAGGTCGTCGACCAGGCCGCCGAGACGGCCGTGGAAGCGGGCCGCGGCATCTCGCGGATCATCGAGGCCTCGACCGAGAAGGGTCTGCCGAAGCTGGGCAAGAAGATGCAGATCAACACCATCCCGGCGGCCGAGATCCATAAGTTCGCCGCCGCTTCGCAGCCGGCCGTGCGCAAGATCATTGAAGAGCAACTAGGTGCCGATGGCGTGGCGATGCTCAATTCAATGCTGGCCGAAATCAAGAAAGCTTCGAACTAACGACCGGGCATGACCCCCGGTGCGCTGCGGCGCGCCGGATCCGGCCGACACCCATGCGCGGGCCGGGGAGGAATTCACATGAATATGGAAGACAGAACTTCGGCCGCATTGCGGATCGACGGCGAGCGCCTTGTCGCCCGGCTGGCCGAGCTGGCGGCGATTGGCGCGATCGAAAATAGCGGTTGCTGCCGCCTGGCGCTCAGCGACGATGACCGCCGCGGCCGCGACCTCGTCGTCGGCTGGATGCGTGAGCTCGGGCTCGAAGTCTCGATCGACCCGATCGGCAACGTCTTCGGCCGGCGCGCGGGCAGCGCGGCCGACGCGGCGCCGGTGATGACCGGGTCGCACATCGACACCGTGCGCACGGGCGGACGCTACGACGGCAACCTGGGAGTGCTCGGCGGACTGGAGGTGGTCGCGACGCTGAACGACGCCGGGATCACCACCCGCCGGCCCCTGGTGGTGGCCTTCTTCACCGACGAGGAAGGGGCGCGCTTCGCTCCCGACATGCTCGGCTCACTCACCCACGTCGGCGGCTTGGCGCTCGACCAGGCGCTGGCCACCGTCGCCATCGACGGCAAGGTGTTGGGCGCAGAATTGACGACCATCGGCTACGCCGGCACCGCGGCGCTCGGCGAACCGCGCGCCCACGCCTTCGTGGAACTGCACATCGAACAGGGCCCGGTGCTCAACATCGAGGGGCTGACCATCGGCGCGGTCGAGAACGTCCAGGGCATCTCGTGGCAGGAACTCGAGATCGTCGGCCAGTCCAACCACGCCGGCACCACGCCGATGCGGCTGCGCCATGACGCCGGCTATTGCGCCGGCGAGATCGTCCACTTCGTGCGCTCGCTGGCGCGCGAGATGCAGGGCAACCAGGTAGCCACGGTCGGCAAGATCGACCTCTTTCCCAACCTGATCAACGTGATCGCGGCCCGCGCCACGCTCACCGTCGACCTGCGCAACACCGACGAGCAGCTGCTGCTCGAGGCCGAGGCCCGGCTGGCGGCCTTCCTGCTGCAACTGGCCAGGGACGAAGGGGTGAAGATCAGCACCCGCAGCCTGGCACGCTTCGAACCGGTGAACTTCGACCAGGGCGTGGTCAGAACCATCGCGGAAGTGAGCGCCCGGCTGGGCTACAGCCAGCGGCGGATAAGCTCGGGCGCCGGTCACGATGCCCAGATGCTCGCCCGGGTGTGCCCGACGGCGATGATCTTCGTCCCGAGCATCAAGGGGATCAGCCACAACCCGGCCGAAGAGACCGCAGCCGCCGACCTCGCGGCCGGCGCCAATGTGCTGCTCCATACCATGCTCGAACTAGCTTCCGCGGAGTAACCGCAACATGACCCGCATCGTCACCGTTGGCGCTGCCCAGCTCGGCCCGATTGCCCGCAGTGAATCCCGCGCGCAGGTAGTCGCCCGGATGATCGAGCTGATGAAACAGGCCAAGTCGCACGGCTGCGACCTGGTGGTCTACCCCGAGCTGGCGCTGACCACCTTCTTTCCGCGCTGGTACTTCGAGCGCCAGGAGGAGATCGACACCTTCTTCGAGCGCGCGATGCCGGGGCCGGAAACCCAGGCGCTGTTCGACACCGCCCGCGCGCTGGCCATCGGCTTCTACCTCGGTTACGCCGAGCTCGCCGAGGAAGACGCGCGGGTGCGCCACTTCAACAGCTCGATCCTGATCGACAAGGCCGGCGCGATCAAGCTCAAGTACCGCAAGATCCATTTGCCGGGCCACGCCACCCACGAGCCGTGGCGGCGCTTCCAGCATCTCGAGAAGGGCTACTTCGAGACCGGCAACCTCGGTTTCGGCGTGACCCGGGCGTTTGGCGGGGTGATGGGGATGGCGATCTGCAACGACCGGCGCTGGCCCGAGACCTACCGGGTGATGGGCCTGCAGGGCGTGGAGATGGTGATGATCGGCTACAACACCCCGGTGCACAATCCGCCCGCCCCGGAGCACGACAGCCTCTCGCACTTCCACAACGAACTGGTGATGCGCTCCGGCGCCTACCAGAACGGCACCTGGGTGGTGGGGGTGGCCAAGGCCGGCAACGAGGAAGGGGTCGAGCAGATCGGTAACTCGATCATCGTCGCGCCGTCGGGCGAGATCGTCGCCGCCTGCACCACCACCGGCGACGAACTGGCGATCGCGCGCTGCGACCTCGACCTGACGCTGTCGTACAAGAACACCACCTTCAACTTCGCCAGGCACCGCGAGCCCCAGGCCTATGGCCTGATTGTCGAGCGCAAGGGAGCAGTGCCGCCGCCGCTGGAGTGATCTGTGGTCCTCAAGTAATCGTTTTGTTGACTAAATGGTTCGTTCTAATAGAAATCGCGGGAGATCAAGGGATTTCTGACCTGCGTAGCCTCAGGGTGGCCAAGGCGCGTTCACGCAACACTGAGCATCGCGTCAAGCCCCTCCTCAAGATCGGCAATCAGGTCGGTGGGGTCTTCCAGCCCGCAGTGCAGCCGCAGCAGCGGCCCGCCGGTCCAGGGCGCGACGCCACGCAGAGAAGAGATGCCGGCCGGCATTATCAGGCTCTCGTAGCCGCCCCACGAATAGCCGATCCCGAAATGCCGGCGCCCCTCGCACAGCGCCGCCAGCCCCCGGGCGACGCGCGCCGGATCCATAGCGATGGGCGACGAGGTCGGCTCCGCTGCCCCCTGGGCGGCGTTGCCCGGCCCCTCCGCCCCCTGCTCGCCGCTGCCCGGCAGCGCAAACAGCGCCGGGTCGAGCGCGAAGGAAAAGAGCCCGCTCGAACCGCTGAAATCGCGCCGCCACCAGGCGTGGCCGGGGTGCGAGGGCAGTGCCGGGTGCAATACGCGGCCAACTTCGGGACGCTCATCGAGCCAGTGTGCGACCTCGAGCGCAGTCTCCTGGTGACGGTGCATGCGCACCTCGACCGTGCGCAGGCCGCGCAGGATCAGGAAGGCATCGTCGCCGCCCACGCACATGCCCAGTTCGCGCACCGCCCCCCAGAGCCTCGGCCAATGCTCCTCGCGGGTTACCACCGCGCCCATCAGCACGTCGGAGTGACCGCCCCAGTACTTGGTCAGCGGCAGGATCGACAAGTCCACCCCCCACTCGAAGGGTCGCGAGAAGACCGGCGAAGCCCAGGCGTTGTCGATCATCGAGACGATGCCGCGCGCGCGCGCCAATGCCGCGAGTGCGGGCACATCCTGGATCTCGAAGGTGTAGCTGCCGGGACTCTCGAGGTAGAGCACGCGGGTGCTCGGTCGGATCAGCGCCGCGACCGCGGCGGCGTCGGCAGCGGGAACGTAGAAGGTGGTCTCCACCCCCAGACGCTTGAGCATCCCGAGCGCAAACATCCGCGCCGGCCCATAGACCGAGTCGCTCATCAGCAGGTGGTCGCCGGGCTTGAGGAAAGCGAGCAGCGCCGTGCTGATCGCCGCCAGTCCCGAGGGCATCAGCGCCGCGCGGCAGGCCGCGCCGGCGCCTTCGAGTTCCGCCAGGGCGTCCATCAGCGCATAGGTGGTCGGGGTTCCGGCGGTGCCGTAGCTCGAGGCGTGACGCGTGCCGACCCCGCCGCTGGAGTCGTGGCCGGCCCGGGCGGCCGCCGCGAGCGAGTCGAACAGCACGGTCGAGGCCCGATACACCGGCAGGTTGACGGTGGCGATGGTTTCGTAGAAACGCCGGGCGATGTGGCTGAGCTGGGTGGAAAAGGCCGGTTGGGACATTCTTGCTCCTGGCTGATGGCGGTGGCGGTGGCTATGGCGTCGATTATGCCGACATCCGGGCCGCGCCTGCCGGGATCGCGGCCGGCGAGCGCCACGATAGCCCCGCAATTGCAATTGACGCGCCCGGCGCGCCACCCTAAGATCGCGCCCATGGTTGCTACATTCTTACAACCCTGGTTCACGCTCGACGTCGTCCTGACGTTCGACTTCCCGCACGCCGCCTGATCCCGACGGCAGTTCCCCCGAGTTGCTGCCCGCCGCCGTTGCGGCACCGCGCGCCAGCTCACCAGAATTTCCCGTAACACCGCCGGATGCCACCCGGATTCGCAGCACGACCCGAACCCTTGACGCGCCGGCCGGCCTGGCACTCAGGACGATTAGCCATGAATACACCGATCAAACCGCCGACCAAGGGCGCGCGCCGCATCCCGGAACCATTTCGCATCAAGATGGTCGAAGCCATCCGCCAGACCGACGAGAGCGAGCGCCACGTCGCGCTCGAGGCCGCCGGCTGGAACCCGTTCCTGCTGCGCAGCGCGGACGTCTACATCGACCTGATGACCGACAGCGGCACCGGCGCGATGAGCGACTCGCAGTGGGGCGCGCTGATGCGCGGCGACGAAGCCTACGCCGGCAGTCGCAGCTTCTTCCGGCTCGCCGAGGCCGTCGAGCAGATCTTCGGCTACCCCCACATCATCCCCACCCACCAGGGACGTGGTGCCGAGCAGATCCTGTTCCCCGAATTGGTCGCACGCTGCGCCGGCAAGCAGCCGGTGTTCCTGTCGAACTATCACTTCGACACCACCAAGGCCCACGTCGAGATCGCCGGCGCCCAGGCGATCAACGTGCTGACCCCGGAAGCGCTCGACACCACCACCCCTTACGACTGGAAGGGCAACTTCGATCTGGTCGCACTCGAAGCCACTATCGCTCGGGTCGGCGCGGCCAACGTCGCGGCCGTGATCGCGACGATCACCTGCAACAGCGTCGGCGGCCAGCCGGTGTCGCTCGCGAACCTGCGCGCCACCGCCGAGATCGCCCGCAAGCACCGCATCCCGGTGGTGATCGACGCGGCGCGCTTCGCCGAGAACGCCTGGTTCATCCAGCAGCGCGAGCCGGCCTGGGCCGGGGTGCCGATCGCCGCGATCGTGCGCGAGATGTTCGAGTGCGCCGACGTGTTCACCATGTCGGCCAAGAAGGACGCGCTGGTGAACATCGGCGGCCTATGCTGCTTCAAGGACAACGTCGATCTGTTTCGTGCGGTGCAGGTGCGCTGCGTGCCACAGGAAGGATTCGTCACCTACGGCGGACTCGCGGGACGCGACATGGAGGCGCTCGCCACCGGGCTGCACGAGGGCATGGACGCCGTCTGGCTCGAGTACCGGATCGGACAGGTGGCCTACCTCGGCGAGCGCCTGCGCGCCGGCGGCGTGCCGATCCAGTACCCCACCGGGGGACATGCGGTCTTCGTCGACGCCCGCAAGCTGGTGCCGCACATCCCGCCCGAGCAGTTCCCGGGCCATGCGCTGGCGTGCGAGATGTACCTCGAGGGCGGCATCCGGGCGGTGGAGATCGGCTCGCTGATGCTCGGGCGCAACCCGGCCACCGGCGCGCAGGAGAGCTCGGAGTTCGAGCTGATGCGGCTGACCATTCCGCGCCGCGTCTACACCAACGACCACATGGACTACATCGCCGATACGCTGCTGGCGGTGAGCGCGCGCGCCGCCGAGATCCGGGGCATGGAGTTCACCTACGAACCGCCCGTGCTGCGCCACTTCATGGCGCGGATGAAACGGCGTTAGGCGAGGAGCCTAGCTGGCGACCTTCTCTGACCGCACCGGGGCGGGTCGCCGCAGGGCGGGCGGCGGCGCGGGGCCAGTTGAAGGGCAGGAAGCCAAGCGTGGCAGCGGCCACGATGGCGGCGAGCATCCCCACCTTGAAGTCGCCGAAGTGCGACGCCACCACGGCAATGCCGGCCATGGTGATCAGGGTGAGGCCGGCGAGCAGGCCGTTCAAGCCGTCGATGATGTTGAAGGCGTTGGCGGCGCCCACCAGGGCGAACACCGTGAAGCCCAGCGCCACGCCGTAGAAAGTGAACATGACGTCGATCGGCGGCACGGCGGTACGCAGCAGCGCGATGCCCGCGTACTGGATCGCGATCCCGGCCCCGATGGCCACCGCGAGCAGGCGGTAGCGGGGCCGCAGGCGCTTGAAAATGTCCTCGGCCAGACCGATCAGCAACACCGGCACGGCGCCGAGCAACAGGCCCAGAGCGCGCGCCCCGATCACCAGGTCACCCATGCCGCTGAGCGCCACCAGCCCGCCCGCGATCACCCCCAGCGCGATCGCCACGCCGCCGACGCGCGGCACGGCGCCGGTGTGAATCTTCTGCGGCAGGTAGTGCTCGAGATCGTCGGTGTAATGCAGGTGCCACTTGCGCGAGAGCACCAGCAGCCCGGCCACCGCCAGGCTCACCAGCAATGCGGCAAGCAGCGGATCTCGACCGACTGACCAGAGTTCAACGAGCATGTGATCTCAACGAAATATGACCGCGTCAGGATTATAGGTATCGGGCTAGCTATGCGAATCACCCATTGGTATGAGCGGCGCCGAAACAGGGCCGTAAGGCTGCGCCTGGGCCGCCAGCACCGCCACGATACGCTGCGCCGCCTGTCCGTCCCAGAGTGCCGGCCGGCGGCCCGCCTTGGCCTCGCCGCGTAACACCTTGCGCGCTTCGGCCACGATCACCGCCGGATCGGTGCCGGCGAGCACATTGGTGCCCTCCTCGACCGTGATCGGGCGCTCGGTGTTCTCGCGGATGGTGATGCAGGGCACGCCCAGCGCCGTGGTCTCCTCCTGCAGCCCGCCGCTGTCGGTGAGCACCATGGCCGCATCCTTCCAGAGCTCGAGGAAGGCCATGTAGGGCTGCGGCGGCACCAGCGTGACGCCCGGGCCGAGATCGACGCCGTACTTTTCGAGGTTGGCACGGGTGCGGGGATGGACCGGGAAGATCAGCGGCAGATCGGCCGCGATCTCGGCGAGCGCGCCGCCGATGCGCGCCATCATCGCCGGATCATCGACGTTGCTGGGCCGGTGCAGGGTGACGACCCCATAGCGAGCGCCCGCCGCGCTGCGGGCTGCCTTCCAGGCGCGGGCGTCGAACGCTGCCGCCTCGCCGTCCCCGGCCGGCGCTGCGGAGCTGCCAGCCGCGCTCACCGGCGCCCCGGCAGTGCCTTCGCCTTGCGCCGCCGCCAGTTTCTCGGCCTGGTAGAGCACGTTGTCGACCATCACGTGGCCGACATAGTGGATGGACGACTCCGGGTGCCCCTCGCGGCGCAGGTGCTCGACGCCGCTCGGCTCAGTGACGAAGAACCAGTCGGAGATGCTATCGGTGACCAGCCGGTTGATCTCCTCGGGCATCGAGCGATCGCCGCTGCGCAGACCGGCCTCGACGTGGGCCACCGGGATGTGCAGCTTCTTGGCGACGATCGAGCAGGCCAGGGTGGAGTTCACGTCGCCCACCACCAGCACGACGTCGGGGCGCTGCGCCTGGCACAGTTCCTCGAAGGCGACCATGATCCTGGCGGTCTGCTGGGCGTGACTGCCGCCACCCGCGGCCATGAACACATCGGGCGCCGGGATGCCGAGCTCCTCGAAGAACACCTCGTTCATGTCGCGGTCGTAGTGCTGGCCGGTGTGGATGATCTGGAACGCCAGTCCGCCGTGGGCCTGCAGCGCGCGCACGATCGGGGCGATCTTCATGAAGTTGGGCCGCGCGCCGGCGACGAGGAAGATGGTTTTCATTGGGTCAGAAATCGCAGATAGAAAGCAAGAGTGTATTCGGCTTAGTCCGCCTGCCGAATTTCCCGTCCGATTGATGCCACTGCAATATGCCGCAGAGGAGGTCTTCCCGCCGTGGCCGGACCAGGCGCGAAACCCAGTTTGATCATCTTCACCTGGGTATTTATGGTAGCTACACTAATCGGCAAGATTGAGTTCGATCTCCAAGAAGATCGGGCCAACGTTACCAAGCACGACGTTTCTCTCAAGGTGGCGCGCGAACTTGAATGGGATGGTGCCCTCGACTGGCTGGATCAACGCGTGGATTATGGGGAAGAGCGCCTAACGCTAATCGCTCTCGCGCCACAGGCAAACCGATTGTTCTACGTTGCGTTTGTGATTCGCGGCGGGACGCACCGAATAATCAGTCTGCGCCGGGCCAACAGGCGAGAGGTGAAGCACTATGTCAAGCAGATCAAAGCGCAAATGCCCTGACATCCCGATTCCGTCATCGCGGGAAGACGCCGCCATTAACGCGGCCGCCAAGTCCGACCCGCACGCGCAGCCGCTCTCGGTGCAACAACTCGCAGCGATGGTACCGATCAAGGCGCTGCGCGGGCGGCCCAAGGCCGCGTCAAGAAAGCAGCTGGTTTCGGTGCGCTACAGCCCCGAGGTTCTGGCGTACTTCCGCTCGACCGGGCAAGGTTGGCAGTCGCGAATGGATCGTGTCCTGCGCGACTACGTCGCCCATCACGCGCGTGATTCCTGACGGGGTTCACCGCCCTGCCCGTCCGATCGCGTAGTAGGTGAACCCGCGCGCCGCCAACTGCGCCGGGTCGTAGAGGTTGCGGCCGTCGAAGATCACCGGCGCGGCAAGCGCGGCGCGCAGGCCGTCGAAGTCCGGCGCCCGAAACTGCTGCCATTCGGTGACGATGGCGAGCGCGTCGGCGCCCACCAGTGCCGCCTCCTTGGTGCCGCACAAGGCGAGCTCCGGGCGGCTGCCGTAGATGCGCTGGGTCTCGTCCATAGCGGCCGGGTCATAGGCCTGCACACTGGCGCCGGCAGCCCACAGCGCCTCGATCAGCACCCGGCTCGGGGCCTCGCGCATATCGTCGGTGTTGGGCTTGAACGCCAGCCCCCAGAGCGCGATCACCTTGCCCGCCAGATCGCCCTTGAAGTGCGCGTTGATCTTGGCAAACAGCACCTGCTTCTGGGCCGCGTTGCGCGCCTCGACCGCCTTCATCAACTTGGGCTCGAAGCCGATGCTCTCGGCGGTGTGGATCAGCGCCTGCACGTCCTTCGGGAAGCAACTCCCACCGTAGCCCGCGCCGGGATAGATGAAGTGGTAGCCGATGCGCGGGTCGCTGCCGATGCCATTCCTGACCGCCTCGATGTCGGCGCCCAGCCGCTCGGCGAGGTTGGCCATCTCGTTCATGAAGCTGATCTTGGTGGCGAGCATGCAGTTGGCCGCGTACTTTGTGAGCTCGGCGCTGCGCGCGTCCATCACGATGATCTTGTCGTGGTTGCGGTTGAACGGCGCGTAGAGCTCGCGCAGCAGCGCTTCCGCGCGCGCGCTCCCGGTGCCGATGATGATGCGCTCGGGCCGCTGGCAATCGGCCACCGCCGCCCCTTCCTTGAGGAACTCGGGGTTCGAGACCACGTCGAAATCGTGCGCCGCGCCGCGCGCGGCGAGCACCTTGCGGATGCGCTCGGCCACCTTGTCGGCGGTGCCGACCGGCACGGTCGACTTGTCGATGATGACGCGATAGCCGTCCATGTGGGTGGCGATGGTCTCGGCCGCCGCCAGCATGTACTTGAGGTCGGCGCTGCCGTCCTCGTCGGGCGGAGTGCCGACCGCGATGAACTGCAACTCGCCATGGGCCACGCCGGCGGCGGCGTCAGTGGTGAAGGCGAGCCGGCCGGCGGCGTAGGCCGCGCGCACCACCGAATCCAGTCCCGGCTCGTGGATCGGGATGATGCCGCACTCGAGCTTGGCGATCTTGGCGGCGTCGACATCGACGCAGATTACCTTGTGGCCGGCGTCGGCCAGCACTGCGCCCTGCACCAGACCGACGTAGCCGGTTCCAAATACAGTGACTTTCATTTCCTGGTGCTCACTCCAGTTCTGATCATTAGATTGACGGACACCGCCAGCGCCACGGCAGCCGAGCGATAGCGATCATCTTTCCAGCCGATCCTTCCGACTCGGGGAGACTCCGCGAAGTTGCCCGCTGGGGCAAGGCATTATTTCCCAATTGACGACACTGCAAACACACGGCCTGCGCGGACTTGATTCGTGGCCGCTTCGTGTATATTAAGGTAATATACAACAATGATCGATCTTTCCCTCATCATCGGCTTTGAATGGGACCAGGGAAACAAACGTAAGAGCGAGCGCCACGGTGTGAGCATGTCGGAAGCCGAGGAAGTGTTCTTCAATCAGCCCTTGTTGATGTTGGAGGATCAACGGCACAGCGATCATGAGCTGCGTATTCATGCTCTGGGCCGGACCGACAGGGGGCGGGCACTGCACATCACATTCACGTTACGGGCCGGGGGAACGCTGCTGCGCGTCATTTCGGCGCGGGACATGCATCGGAAAGAAGGGCTTATGAACAAACCATCTAAACCGTTGCCGAAATTTCGCGGCGAAGCGCAAGAACGCGCCTTCTGGGAGGCCAAGGACCGCGACTCGAGCGAATATCTCGATTGGACGAAGGCGCGACCCGGCGTCATGCCGAACCTGAAACCTTCAACCAAGACAATCTCGCTGCGCCTGCCTCAGCACCTGCTCGACGCGATCAAGTCGGCGGCGAACGCCCGCGATGTCCCTTACCAGTCGCTCATCAAGGTGTGGCTGCAGGAGAAAGTCGAGCACCGTTAAACGGTGGCCAACCGCCGTCAGGCAAAACACTCCGCAGCGCCGAACGCCACCCCCGCACCATCCTTCCCGGACACGAGCGGCGCCCCATCGAGCGGCCACTTGATGGCGAGCGCCGGATCATCCCAGCGAATGCAGCGCTCGAGCCCGGGGGCGTAGGTCTCGGTCGCCTTGTAGACGAACTCGGCGCTCGCCGAGAGCGTCAGGAAGCCGTGGGCGAAACCGGGCGGGATCCAGAGCTGGCGCCTGTTTTCGGCCGAGAGCAGGTCGCCGACCCAGCTCCCGAAGGTGGGCGAGCTGCGGCGCAGATCAACGGCCACATCAAAGACTTCGCCGGCGATGACCCGCACCAGCTTGCCCTGCGCCCTGGGCGGCAACTGGTAGTGCAGGCCGCGCAGCACGCCGCGCCGGGACTTCGAGTGGCTGTCCTGCACGAACTCGGCGTCGAGCCCGGCGCCCGCCTGGAAAGCCGCGCGATTCCAGCTCTCGAAGAAGAAGCCGCGCTCGTCGCCGAAGATGCGCGGCTCGATGAGCACCACGCCGGGAATGGCCAGGCGGGTGAACTTCATTTTCCGTAGTAGCCGCGGTACCAGTCCACAAAACGGGCCACGCCGTCGACCACGCGGGTGCCGGGCTTGAAGCCCACCCAGGCGTCGAGCGCATCGGTATTGGCCGCGGTAGCAGGCACGTCGCCCAACTGCATCGGCAGGAAATTCTTCCGGGCGGTGACGCCGAGCGCAGCTTCGAGCGCACCGATGTAGTCCATCAGCGGCGTGGGGCGGTTGTTGCCGATGTTGAACACCCGGTAGGGCGCGTTGCTGGTGGCCGGGTCGGGGCGCGCGGGGTCGAAGCCCGGGTCGGGGGTGGCGATCCTGTCGGTGACGCGGATCACCCCCTCGACGATGTCGTCGACGTAGGTGAAGTCGCGCACCATCTCGCCGTTGTTGAAGACGTCGATCGGCTCGCCCGCGAGGATCGCGCGGGTGAACAGGAAGAGCGCCATGTCGGGCCGCCCCCAGGGGCCGTAGACCGTGAAGAAGCGCAGCCCGGTGGTGGGCAGGGCGAAGAGATGGCTGTAGGTATGGGCCATCAGCTCGTTGGCCTTCTTGGTGGCCGCGTACATGCTGATCGGGTGATCGAGGTTCTGGTGCTCGTCAAAGGGCAGCGCGGTGTTGCCGCCATAGACGCTCGAGCTGCTGGCGTAGGCGAGGTGCGCGACACCGTGGTGGCGGCAACCCTCGAGGATGTTCATGAAACCCACGATGTTCGACTCGACGTAGGCGTGGGGGTTGGTGAGCGAATAGCGCACCCCGGCTTGCGCCGCGAGGTGAATCACGCGCTCGGGCCGCTCGGCGGCAAAGAGCGCGTTCATGCCGTCACGATCGGCGACGTCGAGCTTGTGGAACGAGAAGTTGGCGTGCGGGATAAGACGGGCGAGCCGCGCCTCCTTCAAGCGCACGTCGTAGTAGTCGTTGAGGTTGTCGAGCCCGACCACGGTGTCGCCGCGCGCGAGCAGGCGCTCGGTGGTGTGCATGCCGATAAAGCCGGCGGCGCCGGTGAGGAGGATTTTCATGTGTCGCCAACCATTGCCTTGAGGTCCTTGAGGAGAAGGAACAAGTGATACGGGTCCGTCACGCTGGGCTCGAACTCCCAGCTCAGATTCCACCGCTGCGCCGACTCATCCTTGGCATGGACCAGTAAAGCACGAATCCCGGCGATGTCCGCGGCCTGCGCCGTTCGCAGCAACGCGTTCCGGAGCAAAGCCTTGCCGAGCCCGGAGCGCTGGTGTTGAAGATCAACCGCCAATCGGGCCAGGATCATGACCGGAACCGGATGCCGCGCCAACCCCTTGGCAACGCGAACCGCGGCGGCGGCTGGTTCAACGCTTCCGACCGCCAAGCTGTAGAACCCGACCACCGCTCCGGCATGGTTGCAGACGTAGGTTTGGGCGCTGTTGGCCTTTTGGCTGGACAGGGCAAAGCGATGCAGGAACTCGTTGAGTGCCGGCTGACCGCAATCAAATGACGCGACCGCGTCGGAGTCGGCCAGCTTGCGCAGCGACTCGTATTTCGGCGCACTCAACCAAGCCGCCCCGGTTCCGCAAGCAACTTGCGCAACTTCGGCTTGCTGCCCACGGGCTGATCGAGCGCGCGCTGAAATTCCTGCCACTGCGCCGGCGACAACTCGAAGCGCAAGCGCTCGGCCAGGGTCTGGTTCGCCGCGACGATGCCGGCGTCGAGCAGAAACTCGCTGACGTTCTTGTGGGCGGCGCGGGCGGCCTCCTGAAGCAATTGCTTCACGGGGGCGCTGGCGCGCACGTCAATGCGTTCGGATTTGGAGCGGATGGCGGTCGTCACGGCGGGTTCCCTTGAGGTTGATTCGTCCATCATAACGTCCGGACAATGTACTGACAAGCACTCGGCATTCATTCGTAATGGGTCCACATGCGCAGCACGCGGACGACGCGCTCTTCCTTGAACACCTCGTATACCAGACGGTGCTGGATGTTGATACGGCGCGAATACGCGCCGACGAGATCGCCCACCAACTTCTCGTTAAGGGGTGGATTGCCGAACGGATCCCTGGCCAGCATCGCGAGCATTTCCTCGACTCGGGGTCGCAGGCCCGCCTCCGCTATCTTGCGCGCATCCTTCTGCGCCTGCCTGGCGTAGACCAGCTGCCAACTCACCAGTCAAGTTCCCTGGCGCTTTCCGCGAGCGGCTCGGCCATCCCCTCCTTGATCGATTCACGCATTCCCGGGACCGAGAGCAGGTAGAGCGTTTCCTGGATAGCGTGCCAATCTTCCTCGGCAACGAGCACGGCGCCGCCACGCCTGCCGGTGATGTGAATCGGCTGGTGGGATTCAGTCGCCTGGTCGATCAGGCGGTACAGTCTTGCGCGCGCTTCGCTGGCTGTCAGGGTGGCCATCAGTTACTCCAGTTGGCGCAAGCGTACGTAGAACCGTACGTGCTGTCAATGCTTCGCCGCGGCCCACATACGCAGCACCAGCCAGGCCGCTGCCAGCCCAACCGCATCGCCCAGCCAGTCGCCCCACTCGGCGCTGCGCCAGCCGGTGCCCGCCTGGGCGAGCTCGATCACGGCGCCAAACGCAAGCAAGCCGAGCAACACCCGGGGCCAGCGGCGCGGATACGCGAGCAGACCGAGCCCTCCCATGGCCGCAAAGGCCAGCGCGTGCTCCGCCTTGTCCCACCAATTGAAGACGTTCGGCGGCAGGTAGGGCGTCGGGACAAGCGCCAGCACCGTGAAGCCGGCGCAACAAAGCCAGAAGAGGGTGCGGGAAAGTGCGGGGGTGGGGGTCATCGCAGCAGTCGACGCGCCAGCAGCGACTGCAGGTCGCGCCGCCCGTCTGCGATCAGGCTCACATAGACCTTGTTCCCGAGCACGCGGTAGATGATGCGATACGGCTTGAACGCCACTTGCCGGTATTCACGGATGCCCAGCGCGAGGAGTTCCTTCGGGTGGCCGCCCCGCTCAGGATAGGTCGCCAGCTTCTGTGCTGCCCGCACCAGCTGTTCGAGCACATGATCGGCTTGGGCAGGGGAATCGAATTGCGCGATGTACTGGCAGATTGACTCCAGATCCTGCTCCGCCCCTGCCGTCAGCAGAACCTCGAAAGGCGGCGCGGACACTACTCCGCCTTGTGTTGTGCTCGCAGGCGTGCCGCCACGTGAGCCAATGGGCGGACCTTACCGGCTTCGATTTCCTGGTTGCCCAAGGCGAGAATCTTCAGCAGCGCCAGCGTTTCCTGCGTCTCCTCCCAGGATGCCACGTCCTGGATGACCGCCTTGGCCTCGCCGTTCTGGGTGATGACCATTGGTTCACGCTGATCTGCCAACTGCCGCAGCACGCCCGCGGCATTGGCCTTGAGGTAGCTGATCGGTTTTACCTGGGATGAATAACGCATTGCGCCCCTACGTCCAAATATGGTCCGAATATAGTCCTCACCTGCAGTTGCCGCAAGCCGAGCGAAGGCGGAATCGGGTCAAGCGTAGCGCGATTGGCCCTCGCACGGCGAAGACTATGGGCGATCCACTTGGCCTAGGCGGAGCGCTCCGGCAGCACCCCCTTCCACTCCCCCACCACCGCCTCCAACGTCGCCAGGAACTCGGCGATCTCGGCCTCGCCAAAGGGCAGCGAGAGCGCGACGAAACCGCGCCGCGCCATATAGACGCCGCGGGCGAGGAGCTCATGGAAGACCAGCTCCTTGACGCGCGCATCGGCCCCGACAAGATCCGCGGGGCGCGAAATGGGCCGGTCGGTGGCGTGCAGGTTCATCAGCGAGCCGATGCCGCTGAACTGCAGCGCCACGCCGCGGCGCGCGAAAAGCTCGTTGGCGGCGGCGCGCAGCTGCTCGCCGCGCTCATTGAGGGCGGTCAACGCGGCGGGTGTGAGCACTTGCTCCAGGCCGGCGAGACCGGCGGCCATGGTGAGCACGTTGTTGTTGAAGGTGCCGGCATGGGCGAGCGCGTCGGGGCGGCGCGGGTCGAAGCGTTCCATCACGTCGGCGCGCCCCCCAAAGGCCCCGAACGACACCCCGCCGCCGAAATACTTGCCGAGCGTGGTGAGGTCGGGCTTGATTCCGAGCAGCGCCTGACGCCCGCCCGGCGACAGGCGCGAAGTCATCACCTCGTCGAAGATCAGCAACGCGCCGGTCTCGTCGGCGAGCGCGCGCAGCCCGGCGAGGAAGGCGGGATCGCCCGGGATGCAGCCGCCCGAACCCAGCATCGGCTCGACCAGGATCGCGGCGAGTTCGCCGGCGTGGGCGGTGGCGAGCGCACGGGCCGAAGCCAGGTCGTTGTACTGCGCAACAAGGAAGTCGTGGGGCACGTTGACGGGCGAGCCACCGCCGCCGAAGGTCAGCACGCCGCCGTGGTAGGCCCCATCGAAGACCAGGATCTTGCGCCGCGCGGTGTGGGCGCAGGCCACCGAAAGCGCGAGCAGGTTGGCCTCGGTGCCCGAATTGGTGAAGCGCAGCAGCTCGAGCACCGGGAAGCGGCGGCGCAGTTCGCGCGCCAGCGCCGCCTCGCCGGCGGTGTGCGAGGAGAGATTCATGCCGCCCTTCAAGACTTCCTCGAGCGCGCGCCGGATCACCGGGTGGGAGTGACCGTAGAGGCCAGCGGTGTATTCGCCCAGCGCATCGAGGTAGGCGTGGCCGTCGGCGTCCCACAGCCGGCAACCCTCGCCGCGCACCATATAGAGCGGGAACGGCGGATAGAAGAGCACGGTGCGGGTGTTGCCGCCCGGCATCACCTCGGAGGCCGCCGCGTGCAGGCGCGCGCTCTCGGGGTTGCGCTCGGTGTAGCGAGCCAGCGAGGCGGCGAGGGCCCGTTCGAGGGTGGGATGGCTGGTCTGGTCGTTCACGGTCACCTCCGGATTAAGTCATGGCCTGCCACGACAATCCTAAACCCCGCGAACCGGCCCGGGATACTGCGCCACCAGCGGGTCGGTGGTCAGCAGCGTGATGCCCTCGACCATTGCTTGCGCCACCAGGATCCGGTCGAATGGGTCCTTGTGGATCGGCGGCAAGCCATCGAGGGAAGCGGCGTGTTCGCTGGTGATGGGCACCTCGCCGTAGCCGTTGTCGAGCAAGCCGCGGCGCAGCAGGCGCGGGTCGACACGGAAATCAGCCCGGCCGAGTCCGCGCTTGATCGAGACCTCCCAAATGCTTGCGGAGCTGAACAGCAACTCATTTTGCGCATCGCCGATTAGCGTGCGCGCGGCGCTCGACAGACGCTCGGGTTGACCCGCAGCCCAGAGCAGCAGATGCGTGTCGAGCAGCAATTTCATGCGTCATCACCGAACAAGCGTTCGATCTCGGCACTGCCCATCCGATCAAAATCGTCTGGGACTGCGATCTCACCGACCATGAACCCCAGGCGCCGAAGCTGCCCGCCGGTGGGCGCATCGAGCGCGATGACCTTGACCAGCGGGCGCCCGGCTTTGGCAATGACAAAGGACTCACCCTTGGCGGCATCTTCAACCAGCCGCGACAGGTGCGTCTTAGCCTCGTGGATGTTGACGGTGCGCATGGCATACCTCTAACGAACTAAGTTTTCTTAGTTTAGTCCATCATGCTGCCGACTGCAACGGGAAATGCCTATGGCGGATAGAACCCCGCGAGAGACCTGGAGGCAGCGATCCAGGCGCAGGTATCAGCTCAAGCGATCGGCCAGTGCGGGACGAAATGATTCCTGGATCCACCATCCTGCTCGCTCTGGCGAAGGTCTTGAAGGTGTCACCCGAGTATCTCCTGAGCGAGCGCGCAATCGAACTTGCCGGGGTCGAATTCCGCAAGGCGTCGCACGCCGGCGCCTCGCTCAGACCACACGGACACATCGGCCCCTAAGTTCTGCCGGGTGGTGTCGCGGCTCGTAACCATGCAAGTTCAACCAAGCGCCCCCGGCTCGGAGAGCAGTTGCTTCACCGGAGCGCTGGTGCACGCGTCGATACGTTCGGATTTGGGTTGGATCATTGCGCAAATGTATCGGCAAATGCACGCGGGAGCATTTCATTCCGAACGCGGAGTCAGGGGCAGCAGTTGCCCCCGCGCGGCTGGAGCTGCTGAGGATGCACTTTCTGTCTTTGTCCATGGCGACCAGATCCAGTTCGGTTGCCTTGGCTGAGTCTCGGGCACGGTTCCAGTACCCCAGGTTGATCTTGGAGAGGTCGAAATCGCCAACCCCTTTTCGGGAGCATTCTATGTGCAATTGCCGTGTCAGACGCACGGCTTGTCCTGTTGGCCGAGACGCCAGCAGGAGCAAAGCTTTGGCCTGGTCGGGTAGCAAGCTATTTTCATGATTTGTCACCTGTGTCGCTGCCAAGGTACATTTGCCGCGCGATACTATCGTTTGACGACTCTAATATCGTTGCGCGATACTATACCGTGATCGAGAGCTTCGCTGACAAACGCACCGCCGCGGTCTTCCATGGACTGGAAGTACGCGGGCTGCCGCGGCAGATCCAGGAAGTGGCTCGCCGCAATCTGAAGATTGTCGATGCCGCCCCGACGCTCGATACCCTGCGGGCGCCACCGGGCAACCGCCTCGAGGCTCTCAGGGGGATCCGCAAGGGCCAGCGGAGCATTCGGATGAACGATCAGCGGCGCCTGTGCTTTCGCTGGCGCGATGGCGCGGCACTTGACGTCGAGATGGTCGACTATCACTGAACCTGTAAGCGCAGAAACCAACGGAACGGCAACATGAGCATCGCACGCAAGGACAACAAACCTGACACTTTCGCGGAGCTGACGACCGGCCGAAAGCTGGCCGCCGTACACCCGGGCTCGGTTCTGCTCCATGACTTCATCGAGCCGCTGGGCATCACGCGCTATCGCGTCGCCAAGGATATCGGTGTGCAACAGCGTCGGGTCGACGAGATCTGCGCCGGTACGCGGGCGATCAGCGCAGATACGGCTGTGCGCCTGGGCCTGGCCTTTGGCATCGATCCGCAATTCTGGCTGAACCTCCAGGCTCAGTACGACATCGAGACGATCAAGCGCGAACGCGGCGCGCAACTTGCCCGGAAGATCCAGCCGTTGGCGGCGTAAGCGAACGGCACGACCTCGCTGCGCAGTTCGGTGGCTGGCCATGTCTTGCCGCTTGCGGCCCACGCCCCAGCCTACAGCCGCAAATCGCTCCCGGTGGCCGGCAGCAGATACTTCAGGTCGTAGAGCACGTGCGCTGTCTTGCCGAGCGCCCTGATCTTCTCCTCGCCCATCGCCTTGAACTGCTCGTGCGCCACCGCCAGCACGATCGCGTCGTAGCGTCCCTTGCGCGGCCTGGCGACCATGTCGAGCCCGTATTCGTGTTTCGCTTCTTCCGCCGACACCCAGGGGTCGTGGACCTCGGCGGTCACGCCGTAGCCCCTGAGCTCGTGGACGATGTCCACCACCCGGGTGTTGCGCAGGTCGGGGCAGTTCTCCTTGAAGGCGAGCCCCATCACCAGCACCCGCGCCCCGTCGACCATGATGCGGCGCCTGGTCATCGCCTTCACGAGTTGCGTGACCACGTAGGCGCCCATGCTGTCGTTCAGGCGCCGGCCGGCGAGCACGATCTCGGGGTGGTAGCCGATGGCCTGCGCCTTGTGGGTGAGGTAGTAGGGGTCGACCCCGATGCAGTGCCCGCCCACCAGGCCGGGCCTGAAGGGGAGGAAATTCCACTTGCTGCCGGCGGCCTTCAGGACCGCCTCGGTATCGATGCCCATGCGGTTGAAGATCAACGCCAGCTCGTTGATGAGCGCGATGTTGAGATCCCGCTGGGTGTTCTCGATCACCTTCGCGGCCTCGGCCACCTTGATCGACTCGGCGCGGTGCGTGCCGGCGGTGATGATCTGGTTGTAGAGCTCGTCCACCAGGTCAGCGGCTTCGGGGGTGGAGCCGGAGGTGACCTTGCGAATGGTGGTGACGCGGTGCTCCTTGTCGCCGGGGTTGATGCGCTCGGGGCTGTAGCCGCAGTAAAAGTCGACGTTGAATTTCAGGCCCGAGAATTTCTCCAGCACCGGCACGCAGTCTTCCTCGGTGGCGCCGGGATACACGGTGGATTCATAGATCACCACGTCGCCCGCCTTGAGCGCCTTGCCCACCGTTTCGCTGGCGCGAATGAGCGGCGTTAGATCGGGGCGCTTGTGACCGTCGATCGGCGTGGGCACGGTGACGATGAAGACGTTGCACTTCCTGAGCTTCGCGGCGTCGGTGGTGAAGGTGAGGTGCCTGGCTTCGGCCAGCTCGGCGGCATCGGTCTCGAGCGTGTGATCGACCCCCGCCTGCAGCTCGGCGATGCGCCGGGCGTTGACGTCGAAACCGGTTACCGAACGCTTCTTGCCGAACTCGACGGCGAGCGGCAGGCCGACGTAGCCCAGTCCGATGACGGCGAGCCTGACTTGGGAGAGAGTGCGCATTTTCCTTTCCCTATCTCTTGTCCTCTACCCCGAACCCGCTGCAGAAAGCATCAACGAGGCCGTCCACCCGCGCGCTGCCGGCTGCGTCGCCGGAGGCAAGCGCACGCCGCAAGAGCTGGTCGCTCAGGCGTTGTCCGAGTTGAGGGTCGGTAAAAATGAACCTGATGCTTCGCGCGGTGGCGGGCAAGCAGATTTCCGCCGCGTCCTTGCCCAGCAGCATCGCGCCTGCCACCTCTGGATCGAAATCAGTGGCCTGCAGCATTGCGGACTCAGTCTCGTACAAGCGATCCAGTTGGCCCGCACCGTGGTAGTGCCGCGCAATCAGCAGGAAGTCGGTCGCATCCTTCGAGGTTGTCAGATGTCGCTCGCGCCAGGCAACGAGTTTGAGCACGGATAACGAAGGCAGCGAGGCGACGGGAACGACAACGCCATCAGCAACCGCCACCATGAGCGCCGCGCTGCGCGCCTCGGCAAACCCGGCCACGTTCATCACGATGTCCATGCCGGGCGGCCACGCGATGGTCGCGTCGGCGTTCTCCACCCCTCCGAACGGCAGCAGATCCAGGTGAATGCCAAAGACATCTTTCTCTCGCCTGTAGATCAGCCTGCCGGGAATCCTCGGGTCGCTGAGGAAATCGTCTCCCTGGATCAGCTTTGCCTTCAGCAGGTCGAGTTGTTCCCAGTCGTCGATGCATATGCCCAGATCGACGTCTCGGGTGGCGCGGCCCGTGTCCTTGCCGAAAACGTGGGCAAGGATCAGATCACGCGCCACGGCGCCGCCAACGAAGTAATCGATGTGCAGCTCGCGCGTGACTGCGTCAACGCGTCGCAGGATCTCGACGAGCAGAGCATCGACGGGGCGATCAGGCCGCGCGTGGAGCCTTGGCGAGATACCGGTCACGGATCAGTTCGGCAGCTTCGATGTTGCGGGGATCAGTGCTGGCCATCAGGTCGGCATAGACGACGAGCGGCGGCGCGATATCACCGTTGGCTTCATCCGGTATCCAGAACGCTTCCAGGATTTCGATTTCACCGTCGCGCTCGGGGCGCAGCCGGTTGGCGAGAATCAATGGATCCGGTCTGTCTTTCACGTAGAGGGTGAGCTTTTCGGCTTTCAGATATCCGGTGAGCTTCTCGGCGGCCACCTCGCCGCCCCAGTAAGCTTGGTGCAGGCCGATATCCAGATCGCGCCACCAGTCAGGCCTGGGCGCCGTGAATCGACGTGCTTGGAGCTTTGGGCGCAGCCTGATCGGGTAGTGGGTGACCCATTCCTGCTGCAGACGCTCGGGAGCCAGCAGGCGACGCGGGCCGGGTTGTTCCGGGGCGAGGTGACCACGTGCCTCCAGGTCGGCCATCGCGTTGCCCACGGTGCCGAGCGCAACGCCCGTTGTCCGTGCGATCTCCCGGTATGACGCCCCCGCCAGTTCCGGGTTGTGAAGCAAGGCGAATACGATCCGCAAGCCGGCAGGGGCCAGCGCGCGCGCAGCGGAAGCCATTCGCGTCGGTTCGGCCCGGCGCTTCCCCGTGACGTAAACGAATAATCCCGGCGCCTCCAAGTAGGCATTGCCGGCCTCATCGATGAACGGCAGACCGATCTCGCGGCACCGCTGCGCGGTTGCCGCGGTGATGTACGGGGCGACCAACAGGGTTGGGGGCGTTCCCCGAGCGTCCATTGCCTTGATCGCGCCCAGCGTCTGAAAGCGATCCACCGCCTTGATCTCGGCGGCGAAACGGATGGGGCGGTCATTCACGAAGAGTTCGAGCATTGCATTCCGGTGGTCTTTCTCGTTGGGCTCGGCCAAAACCGCGGCGTGCAACCCGGTAGCCGCCTCGAGGGCCGCAACGGCTCGCTTGAGAACTCCGTGCTGATCGGTCGGTTGGGGCATCATCCACCTGGGGATGGGTGATTGTTCATGTTTTTATAATGTACACGTTACGTGGACATCTGTCTATATTGAACACCCCTATAGCCGCAAATCGCTCCCGGTGGCCGGCAGCAGATACTTCAGGTCGTAGAGCACGTGCGCTGTCTTGCCGAGCGCCCTGATCTTCTCCTCGCCCATCGCCTTGAACTGCTCGTGCGCCACCGCCAGCACGATCGCGTCGTAGCGTCCCTTGCGCGGCCTGGCGACCATGTCGAGCCCGTATTCGTGTTTCGCTTCTTCCGCCGACACCCAGGGGTCGTGGACCTCGGCGGTCACGCCGTAGCCCCTGAGCTCGTGGACGATGTCCACCACCCGGGTGTTGCGCAGGTCGGGGCAGTTCTCCTTGAAGGCGAGCCCCATCACCAGCACCCGCGCCCCGTCGACCATGATGCGGCGCCTGGTCATCGCCTTCACGAGTTGCGTGACCACGTAGGCGCCCATGCTGTCGTTCAGGCGCCGGCCGGCGAGCACGATCTCGGGGTGGTAGCCGATGGCCTGCGCCTTGTGGGTGAGGTAGTAGGGGTCGACCCCGATGCAGTGCCCGCCCACCAGGCCGGGCCTGAAGGGGAGGAAATTCCACTTGCTGCCGGCGGCCTTCAGGACCGCCTCGGTATCGATGCCCATGCGGTTGAAGATCAACGCCAGCTCGTTGATGAGCGCGATGTTGAGATCCCGCTGGGTGTTCTCGATCACCTTCGCGGCCTCGGCCACCTTGATCGACTCGGCGCGGTGCGTGCCGGCGGTGATGATCTGGTTGTAGAGCTCGTCCACCAGGTCAGCGGCTTCGGGGGTGGAGCCGGAGGTGACCTTGCGAATGGTGGTGACGCGGTGCTCCTTGTCGCCGGGGTTGATGCGCTCGGGGCTGTAGCCGCAGTAAAAGTCGACGTTGAATTTCAGGCCCGAGAATTTCTCCAGCACCGGCACGCAGTCTTCCTCGGTGGCGCCGGGATACACGGTGGATTCATAGATCACCACGTCGCCCGCCTTGAGCGCCTTGCCCACCGTTTCGCTGGCGCGAATGAGCGGCGTTAGATCGGGGCGCTTGTGACCGTCGATCGGCGTGGGCACGGTGACGATGAAGACGTTGCACTTCCTGAGCTTCGCGGCGTCGGTGGTGAAGGTGAGGTGCCTGGCTTCGGCCAGCTCGGCGGCATCGGTCTCGAGCGTGTGATCGACCCCCGCCTGCAGCTCGGCGATGCGCCGGGCGTTGACGTCGAAACCGGTTACCGAACGCTTCTTGCCGAACTCGACGGCGAGCGGCAGGCCGACGTAGCCCAGTCCGATGACGGCGAGCCTGACTTGGGAGAGAGTGCGCATGGGTGTCATCCACGATCCTCATTGAACAGTGCGATGTAGGGCGCGTAGCGAAATCGGCGGTTGCGCGCGAAGCCGGTCATTTCCTCGAGCACCCCGACACGCACCAGGCGTGCGACGATGCTGTTGGCCCCGGCGTAGGTCGTGCCGATTAGATTCTCCACGTCCTTTACCGTGACGATTGGCCGATCAAACAGCGATTCGAGCACCCGATGACCATTCGCGGCCGCGCGACCCATCTGCTCGGTGATGGCCGCACGATGTTCCTCACGCAACTTCAGGATGCGCCGGGCAGTGTCGGCGGCCTCCGAGGCAACCTCCACTACACCCCTCAGGAAGAAAGCCAGCCAGGCTTCCCAGTCGCCGCGGTCGCGGACCGCCTGGAGAAGCTCGTAGTACTCCTGCCGATGCTTCTTGAAGTAGTACGAGAGATAGAGCACGGGTTTGTGCAGCACTTCGCGCTCCATGAGCAGGAAGGTGATCAGCAGGCGGCCGATACGCCCGTTGCCGTCAAGGAACGGATGGATGGTTTCGAACTGGACATGAGCGAGCGCAATCTTCAGCAGCGGCGGCAGCGTGTCGCCGCGGTGGAGGAAATTCTCGAGCTCGCCCAGCGCCGCGGGCACGGCATGGTGCGGTGGTGGCACGAAGGTCGCCGTAGCTAGCGTGCAGCCCGCCGGGCCAATCCAGTTCTGGCTGGTGCGCAGTTCTCCAGGCTGCAGTGTGCCGCCGCGCGTACCCTGCATCATGTGGGCGTGAATCTCGCGAATCAGACGCACCGAGACCGGAAGTTCGTGCAGACGTCTCAACCCGTGGTTCATCGCACTGACGTAGTTCACCACGTCGCCCACGTCACGCGGCATATCGGGGTCAAGGAAATGTGCCTCGGCTGCCAGCAAGTCCTGCAACGAGCTTTGTGTCCCCTCGATCTGGCTGGACAGGACCGCCTCCTTGCGCACGTACATGAACACGAAGAGATCCGGGTTGGGCAACGTCTGCACTGATCCGTCCAGGCGCCCCAGCGCTCTGTCGGCCTGCGACAGCAGCGCCTGCAGCTCGCCCGACAGTTCGAGGGGTGGATTCGGTGGTAACGGCGCCGGGATAAACGCGCTGTAGCCGCCGGGCTGACGGATGTAGCGCCCGGCTCTAACCTTCATTGGCAAGTCGATGGTGGAACGGGGCTCAGGCTTGGCGTTCATGGGTTCGTCAACGTTCATTATGGGTCCCAATCGGCCCCATACTATACGCTGCGTTTTGCATGCGACAGAAGATGTTCCTTGTTATCGGCAGCGCTTAATACGCCGGCAATCGCGAACTCACCGTTCGGGCCGGCTAACGCAGTAGCCCAGCCCAGTATTGGCGAGTTTGGCTTCGGAGAGCTTAAACATTTTGGTTGCTTTCCCTATCTCTTGCTCTTGAGCCGCGATTCCCGCTGACTGCGAATCGCCAGCACAAAGACGGTATCGATATCTGACACGAAGCGATACAGCGCGACGTAACCCCGCGATTCCTGCCCGATCACCAGTTCGCGTTTGCCGCCCCTGACCGGCCGACCGATCAACGGGTTGTCGGCCAGGATCTGCACGGCCCTGATGATTTCAGCGATTCGTCCGGGCGCATCCTCGATCTCGAACTCGGCCATGTGCTTCAGGAAACGATCGAAGTCCTTGATGACCTCGGCTGCCAGCTCGATCCGAGCCATGTCGATCCTTCAACTTCCCAATTTCCGTGCGGCCGGCTTGCTGGCGCGCTCGCCGCGCGCGCGTGCTTCGAGATACGCCTTCGCGTCGTTCCAGGGCACGGTCTTCCCGCTGGCCAGCACTTTGGCCCAGCGTTGATCGGCCACCCGATGAAACTCGTCGTCGAGTTCCACCTGCTCGACTGTCTGGGCAATGGCATCGAGCATGAAGGCGTGTGCCGTCTTGCCGGTGCGCTCGGCGGCGGCGGCCACGCGGGTCCTCAACTCGTCTTCGATGCGAATGGTGGTGGTGCTCATGTTTGACCTCCTTCATGAAGACGCCAATGTAGCACGTATGTGCTACTTATCGGAGCAAAACACGCATACTCGGCCCTGCGGAGCAACGCGCGCTTCACCAGATCCAGCGCACGTGAGGGTAGCCCTGGATGCGCGGGTCGGCAGTGACCAACGCCGCGTTATGCTTCCGCGCCAGCGCGACGATCATGCGGTCGGCTGGGTCCTGGTGAAATTCGCCGGACAGGTTCGCCGACTGGACGGCGACCTGCGCGCTGATCGGCACCAGCGAAACACCGCCGATGCTCGCCACCGCTCTCAGCCATTCATCCAACCCCATGGC
>JAHYJF010000291.1 GCA_019428955.1 Burkholderiaceae bacterium | reverse complement strand
CGTTCTCGGCGGTCTCCGGCATCTGGTCGACGCCGTAGAGTTTGCGCATCAGCGGATTGATGAAGCGCCAGCCGATGGTGGTGTCGTACACGGCATTGCTGCGGCCAAAAGCGGTGTCGACCTTGGGCATCACGAACGGGGCCCGCGACATGCTCTCCACCCCGCCGGCAATACCAAGTTCCAGCTCACCGGTGCGCACCGCGCGAGCCAGAGTCCCGACCGCGTCCATTCCAGATCCGCACAGGCGGTTCACGGTGGCGCCGGGGATCTCCGGCGGCAAACCGGCGAGCAGCAGCGCCATCCGGGCGACGTTGCGGTTGTCCTCGCCGGCCTGATTGGCGCAGCCCATGATCACGTCTTCGATCGCGGCCGGATCGAGTCCCGGGTTGCGCGCCAGGAGCGCGCGCAGGGGAATCGCCGCAAGGTCATCGGTGCGCACGCTGGCCAGGGACCCGCCGTAGCGGCCGATTGGAGTCCGGATCGCATCGCAGATAAACGCTTCACTCATCATTGCACTCCCAAGGTATCGCCCGCACCCGGCGCAGCCCGCAGGGGCACGCCGCTCAATTTGCACAACTCATCAAAGCCCAGTCCCGCGACCCATTCCAGCGCCACCAGCCCGTCAGGACCAACTTCGATCACCGCCAGGTCGGTGTAGATCCGGCTCACGCACCCGACTCCGGTAAGCGGATAAGTGCACTTCGCGACCAGCTTACTCTCGCCGCTGCGGGTCTGCTGATCCATCATCACGAACACCTGGCGCGCGCCGACTGCCAGGTCCATCGCGCCGCCGACCGCCGGAATGGCGTCCGCTGTGCCCGTGTGCCAGTTTGCGAGGTCGCCGCTTACCGACACCTGGAAGGCGCCGAGCACGCAGATGTCGAGGTGGCCGCCGCGCATCATCGCGAACGAATCGGCGTGGTGGAAGAAGGCCCCGCCCGGGAGCAGTGTCACGGGCTGTTTTCCGGCGTTGATGAGATCGCTGTCCTCCTCGCCCGGCGCCGGCGCCGGCCCCATGCCGAGGATGCCGTTCTCGCTATGCAGCACGATCTCGCGATCTGCCGGCAGCTTGTCCGCCACCATGGTCGGCAACCCGATCCCGAGGTTGACATAGGCTCCTTCGGGAATATCCTGCGCCACCCGGGCCGCCATCTGTTCACGTGTCAGCCGCTTCATCGCTGCGCCTCCTGCCCGGTGAGCGCGGTGGTGCAAGCGGGCGGGATGCACACCACCCGCTTGACGAAGATCCCGGGAGTGACGATGGCCTCCGGATCAAGAGCGCCGAGTTCGACCGTCGCGCTCACCTGCGCCACCGCACAGCGCGCCGCGCTGGCCATGATCGGCCCGAAATTGCGCGCCGCCTTGCGATAGGTCAGGTTGCCCCAGCGGTCGCCCCGCTCCGCCCTGATCAGCGCGAAGTCGCCGCGAATCGGGTACTCGAGCACGTAGTTGCGGCCATTGATGACCCGCGTTTCCTTGCCCGCGGCGAGCGTGGTGCCGAAACCGGTCGGGCTGAAGAACGCGCCGATGCCGGCGCCGGCCGCCCGAATCCGTTCGGCGAGATTGCCCTGCGGCACCAGCTCAGTCTCGATCGCGCCCCGGCGGTAGAGATCGTCGAAGACCTGCGAGTCGGCCTGGCGCGGGAACGAGCAGACGATCTTGCGCACCCGGCCGGCCTTCAGCAGGGCCGCGATTCCGGTCTCGCCGTTGCCGGCGTTGTTGCTCACCACCACCAGGTCGCGCGCCCCCTGGGCGATGAGCGCAGCGATGAGCTCGTGCGGCATGCCGGCGCCGCCGAAACCGCCAATCAGGATGGTCGCGCCATCGGGAACATCGGCCACCGCCGCCTGCGCGGACTGCACAATCTTGTCGATCATCACCTATCCTAAGGTCGCGCCCGGGCTCGGGAGCAAACTCAAAGTTTACCTGTCGCGCGGCGTGCGGCGTCGGCATCGGCGGCAGCGACATCCGCACGCAACCAGTGCAGCAGGGCAAGGCCCGGCAGGGCGGTCAACACCGTGACCAGGAAGAAGGTCGGCCAACCCCAGGTTGCTACCATCACGCCAGCGGCCGGACCGACGTAAACGCGCCCGACCGCGGACAGGGCCGAGAGCAGCGCGAATTGCGCCGCCGAGAAGCGCCGGTCGGTGAGCGACATCAGGAAGGCCACGAAGGCCGCGGTGCCCATGCCGCCGCAGAGATTCTCGACGCCGATGGCGCTGGCCATCAGCACGAAACTCTTGGGCAAGATGGCGAGCAGCCAGTAGCCAAAGTTGGACACCGCCTGGAGCACGCCAAAGAGCATAAGCGCGGAATACAGCGGGCGCTTGGCGAGCCAGGCGCCGCCGACCAGCGCGCCGACGATGGTCGCCGCCAGCCCGAGCACCTTGTTCACCGCGCCGACTTCGGTGACGCTGAAGCCGGCGCCACGGATCAGGAAGGTGGTGGAAAGACTGCCGGCAAAGGCGTCGCCCAGCTTGTAAAGCACGATCAGCGTCAGCAGCGCGAACGCATGGCGACGATCGAAGAACGCGTTCCAGGGGGCGACGAACGACGGAAAACCCGACCAGCGCGCGGCCTGCAACGCCGCCGCGAAGGCGACCAGCATGGTGGCCGAGTTGTAAGCCAGCCGGGCAAAGCTGTCGCCGCCGACCCAATCGCCCGAGAGCCAGCGCAGCACGAGGAACGCGCCCACGCCTGCCCCCACCATGGACACGAAACCACGCAGTTCGACCCAGACCGGCGCGCGGCTGACCTCGGGCCTGGGCAGCCGCGGCGCGACCATGCTGACCACCGTGAACAGCGCAAACAGCAAGGCCATCAGGCGATAGGTGTTGGGCCAGCCCAGCACCTGGTCGGCCAGGATCAGCGCCAGGCCGCCGGAAACGATCATCGCGATGCGGTAGCCCAGCACCGAGACCGCGGCACCGGCGCCGCGCTCGGCCGGTTCCAGCAGGTCGCTGCGATAGGCGTCGAAAACGATGTCCTGGGATGCCGACAGGAATGCGAGCGCGACGGCCGCCGCTCCCACCAGTTCGATCTGGCTCGTGGGGTCGAGGGTCGCCATTGCCAGGCAGGCCAGCGCCAGTCCCGCCTGGGTGACGATCAGCCAGCCGCGGCGCCGCCCCAGGCGCGGCGGCTCGAAGCGGTCGACCAGCGGCGCCCAGACGAACTTGAAGGTGTAGGGCAGGCCCACCAGGGCGAAGAAGCCGATGGTGCGGATATCGACGCCCGCAACGGTCAGCCAGGCTTGCAGCGTCCCGGCCGAGAGCGCCAGCGGCAGGCCGCTGGCGAAGCCAAGCGAGAGCATCGCCGCGATGCGGTTGCTGGCAAAAACCTCGAGAATTGGGTGGCGCGCTTGGCTGGCCGAAGGCATGGAGCGCAAGTTTACGCGCCCTCAGCCGGTTACTTTGCGCAACACCGCCCGCGCCCCGAGCCTCAGTTTCTGGACCAGGCTGAAGCGGCTGAAATTGGTCTTGACTGCACCCTGGGTAAAGGCGGTGCGCTTGGTGTAGTCGATCTGGACGTCGACGATCACCGGCCAGCCGCCCACGGCCGCGCTGCGGGCACGCTCGATCGCCGGTTCGATCTCGTCGTTGTTGGCGATGGTCACGAACGCCGCGCCGGTGGCCAGCGCCACGCCCTCCACTTGCAGGGCCCCCAGCGTCGAGCAGGACTTGCGGTTGAAAGTGATCTCCTGCGCCTGCGCAATCTGCGAGAGCTCGCCGTCGTGGAACACGTAGTAGACGATGCCCAGGCCCTGGCGCGCCGCGGTGACGATCTCCATGCAGGTCATCATGAACGCGCCGTCGCCGACGATCGCGAACACTTCGCGCTCGGGTTGCGCGAGCTTGGCGCCGATCGCCGCCGGCACCGCGTAGCCCATGCAGTTGAAATCGGTCGGCAGAATGAACGACTTGGGCGAGTGGACCGGAAACAGTTCGGCGCACAGGTAAGTGTGGTTGCCGTCGTCGACCACCGCGATGGCGTCGTCGGGAACCGCGTGGCGCAAGGCTGCGAAGAAGCGCCCCGGGTTGACCCGC
>JAHYJF010000290.1 GCA_019428955.1 Burkholderiaceae bacterium | reverse complement strand
CAAGTTCTGGAACGACTTTTCTTTGTTTAAACTCGGTATAAAGCAAATTAAACGCATTAACTCGGCGTTCCGGCGCTGGGCCACGTGGTTCGTTACGGCGAGCTGGTGGCAGCGCTGCGCACGGCGGCGGCCGCTGCCGGGCTGGGGGCTACGAGCCACGAGCCCGGGCAGGAAGCGGAAATCATCATCGATGCCGGCGGCAACCCGGGGGAGGACTGCGCGGTCCTCGACTTCGGGCAGTCGGCCCTGCTCGCCGACATCGAGGCCGAGAGCGGCGCGAGCGATTGCGCGCTCGAGTGGTTCACCGCCAACGGCCCGATCGCCCTGCTGCCCCACCCCGAGCCCAAGCGGTTTTCGTTGGTGTGGTGCGGCACTCCCGAGGACACCGCGCGCCGGCTCAAGCTCGACCCGCAAGGCTTTGTCGCCGAACTGACCGCGACCATGGCTGGAGCAGCGCGCTCGAACGCGCCGGCTCCCGGGGACACCCCGTCATTGACGCTTCTCGGACGGCCCTACAGCGTCGCGCTCACGCGGCGGACGCGAAAGAAGCTGGTCAGCGGCAAGGTGGTGGCGATCGGCAACGCCGCCCAGGCCCTGCACCCGGTTGGAGCCCAGGGGCTGAATCTTGGTTTCCGCGACTCCTTCGAACTTGCCCAATGCCTGGGTGATGCCCGCGCCGTCGGGCGGGGGCTGGGCAGCGCTCTGGGCCAGTACACCCGCTCCCGCAAGCTCGACCGCGGCGCGGTGATTGCCGCCACCGACGCCCTGGCGGTGGCCTTCAAATGGCCACGGCTGCATCCGCTGCAATCTCTTGCGCTCGAAGCCCTCGCGCATCTGCCCCTGACGCGGCGCGCGCTGGTCCGGGCATTCATGTTCGGGCTGCGCTAAGCTGCCGCGCTCCCTCTGGTCGCGCTTGGCGATCGCCCACCGGGCGCGCCGCCTGCCCGTTTTTTGAGCAGAACGCCGCTTTCCGCTAGAATCCGCATCTTGCAGTCGCGCGTTTCACCCAGCGGCTGCACAGATCAATCGATGTGCGCCGTCGGCGTGCATCCCCTAGCGAGGCTACGAGTCCGAAAAGATGAAAATCGGTTCGTTAAATGTATCGAGCCTTGCCCTCCTGGCGCCCATGGCAGGGGCCACCGACCGGCCGTTTCGCGAGCTCTGCCGGCGCTACGGAGCGGGCTACGCGGTTTCGGAAATGATCGCCTCCAACCCCCGTCTGCGCGACTCACGCAAGAGCGTGCGCCGGGCGCTCAGCGAGCGCGACGCCGAGCCCCGGGTGTTGCAGATCGTCGGCTCCGACCCGGCCACCATGGCCGACGCCGCCCGCTACGGAGTCGACCAGGGCGCCCAGATCATCGACATCAACATGGGCTGCCCGGCGAAAAAGGTCTGCAACACCATGGCCGGATCGGCGCTGATGGCCGACGAGGACCTGGCGAAGCGCATCATCGCGGCAGTGTGTGCGGCGGTAGCGGTTCCGGTGACGGTCAAGATGCGCACCGGACCCACGCCGCAGCGGCGCAACGCGGCCGCGGTGGCGTTGGCCGCGCAGGAGGTCGGAGCCGCGATGATCGTGGTCCATGGCCGCAGCCGCGCTTGCGGCTTTCGCGGTGACGCCAGCTACGAAACGATTGCCGAGGTCAAGGCAGCGCTGAGAATCCCGGTGGTCGCCAACGGCGACATCGACTCGCCGGCCAAGGCCCGGGCGGTGCTCGAGTTCACCGGCGCTGACGCGGTGATGGTCGGGCGCGCGGCATTGGCGCGACCGTGGCTGTGCGGCGAGATCGACCATTTCCTGGGCACCGGCGAATTGCTGGCGCCGCCGTCGTTTGCTGAATTCGGTCGCCGGATCAGGGAGCACCTGCACGCCCACTACGAGTTCCACGGCGAGTACGACGGCCTGCGCAGCGCACGCAAGCGCATTGGCTGGTACCTTGCCGGCATGCCCGCGGCGAGCGGTTTCATCGCCACCTTCAATCTGCTCGAGAGCGCCACGGCGCAGCTCGAGGCCCTCGACGAATTCTTTGCCCCCGGCGCTGCGAGCGGCGGGACCACGATCTGGAGAAAGGCCGCGTGAGCAAGATTCAATCCCTCAATGACACCGTCGCCCGGTGTCTCGAGCGCTATTTCAAGGATCTCGACGGCACCATGCCTGGCGGCGTCTACGACATGGTGATCCAGGCAGTCGAGCGCCCGATGCTCGAGATCGTGATGCGCCAGTCGGACCACAACCAGCTGCGCGCCAGCGCGATCCTCGGGATCAACCGCAACACCTTGCGCAAGAAGCTCCAGAACCACGGGCTGCTCGACAATCATGAATGAATCAACCAAAGTGACCGGGCCTGCCCCAGCGCCGCGCATCGCGCGCGCCCTGATCAGCGTCTCCGACAAGACCGGCATAGTGGCCTTCGCGGCCGAGCTCGCGGCCCTTGGCGTGACCATCCTCTCCACCGGCGGTACCGCGCGCCTGCTCGCCCAGGAAGGGATCGCGGTTACCGAGGTAGCCGACTACACCGGCTTTCCGGAAATGCTCGATGGCCGGGTCAAGACCCTGCACCCGAAGGTGCACGGCGGGCTGCTCGCGCGCCGCGACCTGCCCGAGCACATGAGCGCCCTTGCCGAGCACGGGATCGAACCGATCGACCTGCTGGTGGTCAACCTCTACCCCTTCGAGCAGACCGTGGCCCGGGCCGAGTGCACGCTCGAGGAAGCGATCGAAAACATCGACATCGGCGGCCCGACGATGCTGCGCGCCGCGGCCAAGAACCACAGCGCGCTCACCGTGGTCGTGGATCCGGCCGATTACGCGGTGGTGATCGCCGCGCTGCGCGCCGGCGGTTCGGTTGACGCCGAGACCCGCTACGTTTTGGCCCGCAAGGTGTTTTCGCACACCGCGCGCTACGACGCCGCGATCTCCAACTATCTCGGCAGCCACGGGGCCGAAAGCGCCAACGGCCATTACCCGCCAACCTTCACCCAGCAGTGGGAGAAGGTCCAGGAACTGCGCTACGGCGAGAATCCCCATCAGAACGCGGCCTTCTATCGCGACCTCGACCCGGCACCCGGCACGCTCGCCAGCTACCGCCAGCTCCAGGGTAAGGAACTGTCGTACAACAACATCACCGATTCCGATGCGGCCTGGGAATGCGTGCGCACCTTCGAATCCCCCGCCTGCGTGATCGTCAAGCATGCCAATCCCTGTGGCGTGGCGGTCGGCAGCGATGCGGCGGACGCCTACGCCAAGGCCTTCGCCTGTGATCCGACCTCGGCTTTCGGCGGAATCCTGGCGTTCAACCGCGAGCTCGACGGCGCTGCCGCAGAGCTGGCGGCGCGCCAATTCGTCGAGGTGCTGATCGCCCCGGCGTTCACTCCCGAGGCGCTGGCGGCATTTGCCGGCAAGACCAACGTGCGCATTCTCCAGATCGCGCTCGACAAGGGCGGCAACGAACGCGACTTCAAGCGCGTCGGCGGCGGCTTGCTGGTGCAGTCGCCCGACACGTGCAATGTTCTCGCCAGCGAACTGCGGATCGTGACCAGGCGCCAGCCCAGCGAGAGCGAGTTCGCCGACCTGCTCTTTGCCTGGCGCGTGGCCAAGTTCGTCAAGTCCAACGCGATCGTATTCTGCGGCCAGGGCCGCACCCTGGGCGTGGGTGCCGGCCAGATGAGCCGCATCGACTCGGCGCGCATCGCCACGATCAAGGCCGCCAACGCCGGCCTGTCGCTGGCGGGTTCGGCCGCGGCGTCGGACGCCTTCTTCCCGTTTCGTGACGGACTCGACGCGGTCGCCGATGCCGGCGCCACCGCGGTGATCCAGCCGGGCGGCTCGATGCGCGACGACGAGGTGATCGCCGCCGCCGACGAGCGCGGGCTGGCGATGGTCCTTACCGGCATGCGCCACTTCCGGCACTGAGGCCCGGGCGCGTGCACGAGATGGCGGTCGCCACGACGATCATCCTCGGTGTCGACCCCGGCCTGCGGGCCACCGGCTTCGGCCTGATCGAGATCCGCGGCAATCACCCGGTCTATCTCGCCAGCGGCACGATCC
>JAHYJF010000289.1 GCA_019428955.1 Burkholderiaceae bacterium | reverse complement strand
ATGCAAGCTTCATTCGCTAAATCCTCAACGAGCGCACTTCAACGGGCGAATTGTCGCACAAGGGTCGGGGCGTGCGTGCTCGAATCGCCCCACCCACTTGACTCAGAAACCGGTACCGACCTGGAACTGGAGGTTCTGGACACGATCATCGGGGGCACGCCTAAGCGGGAAGCCGTAGCTGAACTTCATCGGTCCGATCGGCGAAACCCAGGTGATTCCGAAACCCGCCGAGTAGCGTAACTGTCCCAGCTCTACTCCGCCCTTCGGGAACACGTTGCCGGCGTCAAAGAAGAAGAAGCTGCGGAAACTGCGATCATTGCCGCTACCAAAAATCGGCACGCTGACCTCGACGCTGCCGATCATCTTGATCTGTCCACCCAGCGGCGTGTTGGCAACCGCATCGACGCCAGGCCCGAGTGAACTGGTCTCGTAGCCGCGTACCGAACCGATGCCACCGGCGTAGTAGTTCTTGAAGGTCGGGTACTGGGCAGTTCCAATGGCACCGCCATAGCCGAGGTCTCCAAACAACCCCAGGGTAATGTCCTTGTTCAGCGGCTGGTACCACTGGTCCTGGTAGCCGAGGCGGTAGTAACGCAAGTCCCCGACCGGCAGCGTCACCTCCAGGCTGGCAACCTGGTAGCGGCCACGGGTGGGCATGATGGGACTGTCACGGCGGTCGCGGGCCCACGCCAGCTTGGCGAGCAGCGAGTTGGACGAAGCCCCGAAGCCGGGCTCAAGCAGCTCCCCGGTAACCGGATCGTAGACGCCATTGACGTACTGGATGTAGCGCTCCGGGGCGTTTGGCCCGAGGGCTACGTGGCTGTTCTCGGCGCTCAGCCCCAGCGACACCCGGTCGATTTCGGTATAGGGGATCCCAAAGCGCATGCCAAATCCGGTCGAACGCAACTGGTAATCGCCCAACGACAATTCGTTGCCGTCGAAGGTGCGCGTGTAGAGCTCGACGGTGCGACTCACGCCGTCCGCGGTGTAATACGGATCTGTGTAGGAGAGTGACACCGTGCGTGAAACCCGGCTGGTGTTCAGGGAAAGGGCCATGGCCTTGCCGGTGCCGAGGAAGTTCTGCTGGTTCACCGAGGCCGTCAGGATCAGCTTGTCGGCGGTGGAAAACCCGAACCCGAGGTTCAGGCTGCCGGTGCGCTGTTCCGTGACAGTAACGCTGAGGTCAACCTGATCAGAGGCTCCCGGCACTGGCGCCGGATCGATCTTCACATCGGTGAAATACCCCAGCCGCTCCACCCTTACCCTTGAGAGGCGAATCTTTTCGGCGTCATACCAGGCATTCTCGTACTGGCGAAGTTCACGCCTGATGACGATGTCGCGGGTGGAGATGTTGCCGCTGATGTTGATCTTGCGGACGTAGACCCGCGGACCGGGATCGACGACCAGCTGGAAGCTCACTTCACGCTTGGCCCGATCGATGTTTGGCAGCGCCGAGATATTGGCAAAGGCATAGCCCAACTCGCCAAGCCGCTCGGTCATCAGCTTGGTGGAATCGGTGAGCTTGCCACCAGAGTAGGTCTCGCCGGCTCGCAGGGTGAACAGCGCCTTGAGTTCCGCCTCGCGCCCGAGCAGGTCACCGCCCAGGGAAAAACCTGCGAACTTGAAGACTTCCCCTTCCTTGACCACCAACGTGAGGAGCACGTCCTCCTTGCTCGGCGAGATCGATACCTGGGTCGATTCGATCGAGAACTCGAGGTAGCCCCGGTCGAGATAGTACGAACGCAGGGTCTCGATATCGGCGGCGAGTTTCTCGCGCGCATATTGGTCATTCTTGGTGTACCACGACAGCCAGGTCGGGGTCGACAACGACATCTGGTTGCGCAGTTCCTTTTCACTGAACGCCCGATTGCCGACGATGCTGATGTCGGTGATCCGGGCCGTTTCGCCCTCGTCCACGGCCAGTACCAGCCCCACCCGGTTGCGCGGCAGCGGCGTCACGGTCGTGGTGATTCGCACCGCGTACTTGCCCCGCGAGAGGTACTGGCGCTTGAGTTCCTGCTCGGAGCGATCGAGCAGGCTGCGATCGAAGATGCGCGCCTCGCCCAGCCCGCTGTCGCGCAGGACCTTGATCACCGCGTCGCGCTCGAACTCCTTGGTGCCCGTAACGTCGACCGAGGCGATTGCCGGGCGCTCCTCCAGATAGACCACCAGCACGCTGCCGTCGACCTCGAGGCGCACGTCGCGAAAGAAGCCGGTCGCAAACAGGGCCCGCACCGCTTCATCGGATTGTTCCTGCGTGAAACGCTCGCCCACCTTGACTGGCAGGTAGTTGAATACGGTCCCGGGTTCAGTGCGCTGGGCACCCTCGATGCGCATGTCGCTGACAACAAATGGCTCGAACGCCAGGGCGGCGTGGACCATCAGCGCCATAATCGCGGCTGCCAGCGGTTTGATTGCGTAGCGCAGGGCGCCAGGCGAATATGGTCTGGATGGTGTCATCAGTGGTTCAGGGCCCGAAGAGGCGGACAAAGTCGTTGAACAGGGCCACGGCCATCAGCAGCACGATGAAGCCGACACCCGCCTTCTGCGTGATCTCGATAAAGCGCTCCGAGAGCGGTTTTCTCCGTAGCCCTTCGAGTGCGTAATATACCAAATGCCCCCCGTCGAGAACCGGAATCGGCAGCAGATTGAGAACTCCGAGGCTGATGCTGATCAGCGCGAGGAAGTTGACGTAGGCCTGCCAGCCGATGCGCGCGGTCCGCCCGGCCAGGTCGGCGATCGTGACCGGTCCGCTAAGGTTGCGCATCGAAAGCTCGCCCGTGACCATCTTGCCGAACATGCGCAGCGAGAACCAGGACATGTCCCAGGTCTTGCGCGCCCCCTGGGCAAGCGCTGCCAAGGGCCCGTAACGCACGGCCTCCATCAGCAGTTGCTCGTGCAAGGCCGCACCGATCCGCCCGACTTGCTTGCCGTCAGCGCCGGCTGACTCGTCAGCGACGGCGTCAACCGGCACGCGCATCGTCAGTTCCGCGCCTTTGCGCAGCACCCGAAACTCCAGAGACTGCCCCGGATTGGCCCGCACCAGTTCAACCATCGCGCGACTGCCGCCGACCTTGCGACCGTCAATGGCCCGAACCTCGTCGCCTTCGAGCAATCCGGCCCTCTGCGCTGCTCCCTGCGCCGTGAGCGGCCCCAGGACGACCCGACCTGGAGCCAGTTCGAGTCCCAGCCCCGGCAGAAAATTGCGCTCCGCTTCGGCCTCCGGAACCGCGTCCAGCGCAAGCTCAAGGGTGCGCCGCGCGCCGTCACGTTCAACCTGCAACGCCACCCGGTCATGTTCCAGGATCGGTTCGATCAGATGCAGACGCAATTCGTGCCAGGAAACGATCGGCTTGTCGTTCACTCCGACAATGCGATCGAACGCTTCTACGCCGGCTTTGGCCGCGGCGCTCGCAGCCGGCGGCGCCGCGACGACCGGCGCCGGCGCCTCGACACCAACGAAACCGAGCAGCGCGTAAAGCGCGATCGCGAGCAGGAAGTTCGCGGCCGGACCGGCGACCACCACTATCGACCGCGTCCACAGCGGTTTGCGGTTGAAAGCCCGCTCCAGATCGACCGGATCGATCGCAACTGCCTGCTCGCGCTCATCGAGCATCTTGACGTAGCCGCCGAGCGGCACCGCCCCGATCGCCCACTCGGTCCGGTCGGGACCGACTCGCCAGCGCAGCAGCGGCTTTCCAAAACCGATCGAGAAGCGCAGCACCTTTACGCCACAGCGCCGCGCCGCCAGGTAGTGACCCAGCTCGTGAACGAAGATCAGCAGCGTGAGCGCGGCGAGAAACGCGATGATCGTTTCAATCATGCTCACTGGCACCTTTCCGTAACCATTTGGGCCGCCAGCGCGCGCGCCTCGGCATCAAGCTCGAGCACTGCGCCGACACTGGCGCCGCCCCCCCCCGGCCCAAGCCTGGCCAGCACCTCGGCCTCAACCTCGTCGATCCCGCCGAAACCGATCTTCCCCCCCACGAATGCCGCCCCCGCCATCTCGTTGGCGGCATTGA
>JAHYJF010000288.1 GCA_019428955.1 Burkholderiaceae bacterium | reverse complement strand
AGTCGACCTACCCGGCCGACCAACAGATCTTCCCTATCCTCCAGGATCGCTGGGTGATCGTCGCACTGATCGCCTTTGCCTTCGTCGGGATTCCGCTGCTCGCCAGCGACTACATGCTGCGTGCGATCCTCACGCCGGTGCTGATCCTCGCGCTCGCGGCGATCGGGCTGAACCTGCTGGTCGGCTATTGCGGGCAGATCTCGCTCGGTTCGGGGGCGTTCATGGCGGTGGGCGCCTACGCTTCTTACAATTTCTTCCTGCGCATTCCGGACCTGAACCTGCTGGTCGCATTCGTGCTCGGCGGCCTGACCGCGATGGTGTTCGGCGTGCTCTTCGGCATTCCCAGCCTGCGCATCCGCGGTCTCTACCTCGCGGTAGCCACGCTGGCCGCGCAGTTCTTCTCGGACTGGGTCTTCTCGCGGGTGCCCTGGCTGACCAACTACGCGCCGTCGGGTTCCGTGTCGGTGCCCTTTCTCAAGATGTTCGGCATGCCCATCTCGAGCCCGATCGAGAAGTACCTGTTCGTCCTGGCGATCGTCGCCGTGTGCGCGCTCGCGGCCAAGAACCTCACGCGCGGGCACCTCGGACGCTCCTGGATGGCGATACGCGACATGGACGTCGCCGCTGAGGTGATCGGGATCCGGCCGATGCACGCCAAGCTCACGGCCTTTGCCATCAGCTCGTTCTTCATCGGCATCGCGGGCGCGATGTGGGGCTTCCTGTATCTTGGTGCCTGGGAACCGGCCGCTTTCGACGTCAACCGCTCGCTGAACCTCTTGTTCATGGTGATCATCGGCGGCCTCGGTTCGATCATGGGTGCGTTTTTCGGCGCGGCGTTCATTTTCGTGCTGCCGATCGCGCTCAACCAGGTGCCCGCGGCGCTCGGCGTGCCGCTCTCGACCGAGATGGTCTCGCACCTGGAGTTCATGATCTTCGGCGTGCTGATCGTGTTCTTCCTGGTCGCCGAGCCGCACGGACTGGCGCGGCTGTGGTCGATCGGCAAGGAGAAGCTCAGGTTGTGGCCCTTCCCGCACTAAATCAACGGAGACGTACGAAGCCCGATTTTTGACTCGAAACTTGACCCGAAGGAGGTTGAAATGAGGAAGACAGACCGAGTAAGACTGCTGGTCGCGGCCATCGCCGCCACCGGCGCGCTGGCGGCGGCGATCCCGCAGGCCCCGGCGCAGGCCCAGGCCAAGGAGCAGTTCTTCCCGGTGCTGGTGTACCGGACCGGCGCCTACGCGCCCAACGGTACGCCCTGGGCCAATGGTCATGTGGATTACCTCAAGCTGATCAATGCCCGCGACAAGGGCATCAACGGGGTCACCATCACTTTCGAAGAGTGCGAGACCGGCTACGCGACCGACCGCGGCGTCGAGTGCTACGAGCGCCTGAAGGGCAAGGGCCCGACCGGCGCGACGGTGTTCCAGCCGCTCTCCACCGGCATCACCTTCGCGCTGACCGACAAGACCACCGTCGACAAGATCCCGCTGGTCACTTCCGGCTACGGCCGTTCCGAGTCGGCCGACGGGCGCGTCTTCAAATGGAACTTCATCCTGGGCGGCAGTTACTGGACCGCAGCCGACGTCCTGGTGCAGCACGTCGGCAAGAAGGAAGGAGGCCTGGACAAGCTCAAGGGCAAGAAGATCGCGCTGGTCTATCATGACTCGCCCTACGGCAAGGAGCCGATCCCGCTGCTGCAGGAGCGGGCCAAGATGCACGGCTACGAGCTGATGCTGCTGCCCGTCACCCATCCGGGAGTCGAACAGAAGGCCACCTGGCTGCAGATCCGTCAGCAGCGTCCCGACTACGTGTTCCTGTGGGGCTGGGGGGTGATGAACTCGACCTCGCTCAAGGAGGCGATCGCCACCGGTTATCCGCGCGAGAAGATGTACGGTGTGTGGTGGTCCGCAGCCGAGCCTGATGTCGTGCCGGCCGGTGATGGCGCCAAGGGCTACAGCGGCCTGAACTTCCAGGCCGGCGCGGGCAATACGGGCAAGGTCCATCAGGACATCTTCAAGTACCTCCATGACAAGGGCCAGGGTACCGGTCCCAGGGAAGAGGTCGGCAGCGTGCTCTACAACCGCGGCATGGTGCACGCGATGTACGCGGTCGAGGGGGTCAGGCGGGCGCAGGCGGCGTACGGCAAGAAGCCGCTGACCGGAGAGCAGGTGCGCTGGGGGCTGGAGAACCTGACGATCGACGACAAGGCGATCAAGGCGCTCGGATTCGAGGGCTATATGATGCCGACGAGCACCTCGTGCGTCGACCACATGGGCGCGTTTTCGGCCCGGGTTCATACCTGGGACGGCAAGAAGTGGGTCTACTCGTCGGACACGATCGCGGCCGACATGCAGATCATCAAGCCGATGATCCAGTCCTTCGCCGCGAAGTACTCGGCCGAGAAGAAAGTTCCGGTGCGTGACTGCGCGAAGGACGCGGCGTCCTGAGCGAAGGCTGCGATTGCCCGGTGCGAGCCGGGTGATCGCAGGACGGCCGCCGCGGGGCGATCCGGCGGCGGCCCGTCATGAAATTCCGGATTGCCGGCCCGGCGCGGGCCGCCGCCGTCCACATTGGAGAGAATGCCTTGAGCAACCCGATTCTCGTCGTCAACGGCATCGAGGTCATCTACAACCACGTGATTCTGGTGTTGAAGGGCGTGTCGCTGACGGTCCCGGAGGGCAAGATCGTGGCTTTGCTGGGCGCCAACGGCGCTGGCAAGACGACCACCCTGCGCGCGGTCTCGAACCTGCTCAAGGGAGAACGCGGCGAGGTCACCAAGGGGTCGATCGAATATCGCGGCGAGGCGATCCAGAAACTGACCCCGGCGGCATTGGTCAAGCGCGGCGTCGTCCAGGTGATGGAAGGACGGCACTGCTTCGCGCACCTGAGCGTCGAGGAGAACCTGCTCACCGGCGCCTACACGCGTACTCTTTCGCGCGCCGAGCTCGCGGCAGCGCTCGAGCGCGTCTACCACTATTTCCCGCGCCTCAAGCAGCGCCGGCGCTCGCAGTCCGGCTACACCTCCGGCGGCGAACAGCAGATGACCGCGGTGGGACGCGCCCTGATGGCCGACCCGAAGATGATCATGCTCGACGAACCGTCGATGGGGCTGGCGCCGCAACTCGTCGCCGAGATCTTCGACATCGTGCGTGATCTCAATACTAAGGAGAAGGTGAGCTTCCTGCTCGCCGAACAGAACACCAACGTTGCGCTGCGCCATTCCGACTACGGCTACATCCTCGAGAACGGGCGCATCGTGATGGACGGGCCGGCCGCCGAACTGGCCGACAACGAGGACGTCAAGGAGTTCTACCTGGGCGTCGCCAAAGAGGGACGAACCTCGTTCCGAGACATCAAGTCCTACCGCCGTCGCAAACGCTGGCTCTAGGCAACCAGCGCCCGTGGAGGTTCAGCGATGAGCGAATATTTCGACGAATTGGAGACCCGCCCGGCCGAACAGCGCGAGGGTGAATTGATGGCAAGGCTGCCCGCTCTGGTGGAGCGGGCAATGACCGCGCCCGGCTGGGCCAGCCGCCTCAAGGGGGTCGATCCGGGCGCGATCAGTTCGCGCAAGGCACTCGCTGGGTTGCCGGTCTTGCGCAAGTCGGAACTCAAGGAACTGCAGGAGCAACACCCGCCGTTTGGCGGACTGACCACCGTCGCGCCCGGACAACTCGGCGCACTCTACATGTCGCCGGGTCCGATCTTCGATCCCGAAGGCCGCGGCGATGATCCCTGGCGCACGGTGCGCGCGCTCTACGCCGCTGGCATGCGGCCCGGGCACGTGATCCAGAACTGTTTCGGCTATCACCTCACGCCCGGCGCCTGGATGGTCCACCACGGCGCGCGTCGACTCGGTTGTGCGGTTATTCCAGCCGGAATCGGCCAGACCGAGCAGCAAATCGACGTGATTCGCACGCTCAAACCCGACGCCTACGTCGGCACCCCGTCATTCCTGCGGATCATCGTCGAGAAGGCGCGCGAGTCCGGCGCCGACATCGGCAACCTACGCCGTGCGCTGCTTGCCGCCGAGGCTCTGCCGCCGAGCCTG
>JAHYJF010000287.1 GCA_019428955.1 Burkholderiaceae bacterium | reverse complement strand
CGCCTCGGCATCGCAAATGCCGCGTTCGACCAGACTGATCGCCTCGCGCCAGAGCGCGTGCTGCAAGCGGTTGCCGATGAAGCCCGGCACATCCTTGGCCACGCGCACCGGGGTTTTGCCCGCGCCCGCCAGCAGCGCCATCATCGCATCAACGCTCGCGGTATCGGTCCATTCGGTCGAAACCACCTCAACCAGCGGGATCAGATGCGGCGGGTTCCACCAATGCGTGCCAAGGGCGCGATGCCTGCCCGTCAGGTTCTGCATGATCGAGGTGATCGGCATGACCGACGTGTTCGACGCCAGAATCGCGCTGGCGGGTGCTGCCGCCTCGATCTCGGCAAAGAGCGCGCGCTTCAGCGCGAGCTTTTCAGGCGCGGCCTCAAAAACCACGTCGGCATCACCAACTGCGCCCGCCAGCGTATCCGCAACGCTGATCCGGGCCAGCGTGCGCGCCGCTTCATCGCCGCCCACTCCCATTGCGGCAAGGCTTTCGGCCACCCGCCCCGGCAGCGCCGCCCGTGCCTCGGGCACCGGGTCGTGCACGGCAACCCGGTGCCCTGCCCGCGCCAGCACCAGCGCGATGCCGTGCCCCATCAACCCGGCGCCGATAACCCCGATCTTCATTGCCATGCCCCCTAGCCCGCCGTGTAGCCGCCATCGGCATAAAGAATATGCCCGGTGTAAAAGTCAGACGCTTTTGAGGCCAGAAACAGCAGCGGCCCGGCCAGATCTTCGGGCTCGCCCAACCGCCCCTTGGGCACCCGCGCCAGAAACCCGGCACGCACCGCGCGGGCGTTCTCGGTATCTTCATACATCCACGCGGTCAGAGGTGAGCGGAACACCGTCGGCGCAATCGCGTTTACGGTTATGCCGGTCGGCCCCAGCTCACACCCAAGCGCCCTGGTGATGCCATCGACGGCCGATTTCGAGGCACAATAGGCGGTATATCCCGCCGGATGCCCCAAAAGCCCGCGCGCTGACGAGACCAGCACGATCTTGCCCACGCTGCCATCGGCATGCACCGCCTGCGCCTTCATCTGAACCGTAGCGGCGCGCGCCAGCAGCCAGCTTTGCGTGACATTGGCATCCATCACGCCGATGAAATCGGCCGGCTGCATGGCGTCGATCTTGGCGACCTTGTTCATGCCCGAGGCAACCACCAGAATGTCGAGCCGCCCAAATCGCGCCACGGCTTGCGCCACCATGTCGGCGCACGCGGCCTCGGTCGCTGGGCGGGCGTTCAGCGCCAGCACCTCGGCGCCAAGACCTGCACATTCAGCGGCAATCTCGGCCAGAGCATCGGGCTTGCCTGCCATCAGCGCCAGCTTGCTCCCCGCCGCCGCCAGCACTCGCGCCGCGACCATGCCAAAGGCGCCCGAAGCGCCGGTGATCAGCGCCACTTTGCCCGCGACATCGAACATTGAAAGGGGGTTTGGCGCGGCCATCATTTTTTCTCCGGCGGATAGGGAATGACCACCAGCATGGTGCAGGTGTGGTTTGTGCGATTTTCAATCTTGCGCACCTCGCCCGGTGGAATCGTGCAGCTGTCATAGCGGCCAAGCACGGTTTCGGCGCCGCCCACAATCACGGTCATCTCGCCCTCAAGCACCACATAGACCTTTTCAAAAGGTGTGCTGTCGGGCCCGGCGCCGCCGCCGGGCAAAAACTGCGACAGCCCGACCCACTGGTTTTTTGGCCCGTCAGGTTCAAACCCCTGAAGGCGCAAGCCGACGACGCCAAAATGGTTGGGCGCATCATAGGGCTGCGCCTCGCTGAAACGTTTCAAATGCATGGCATCCTCTCCGAAATGGCATGAAATGCACCGCCGGAACCCGGCGATGCGGATGCTCAGAACGCCTCGCCCGCCTCGATGCGGTAGCCCTGCGATTTGTCGATCATCGCCACAAGGCGGATGATGCAGCCATCGCCCCGGTCCCAGTTCCACGGGAAAAAGGCGAAGGTGCAGCGCTTGCCGGTGACGGCGTCCAGATCGCCGCCGACGTTCTCGATGCCCAGAATGCCGTTCTTGAACAGGATCTGGTGCACCGGCTCCCAGTCGGGGAAGTCATCCTTCCAGTCGCGACCGCCGGACCATTCAAAGTATTCCTTTTGCAGATGCGGCAACAGCGGCCCGTTGCGCTGCGGCCCGATCGCGGTGGCAAGCGGGTGGTCGTTGGCCTGCGTATCATGGCCGACCACCTTGACGCCCTTTTTCACCATCCATTCGCCCGCCGAGGGCACAAAGCCGGGGCAATAGGCAAAATAGTCGCCGTCTTCATACTGCTTGTGCCAGCCGGTGTTGATGATCAGCACATCGCCCTTGCGGATTGCGTGGCCACAGGCCTTTTCCAGATCTTCGCCGGTGATCGGCTCCCATTTCTTTTTCGGGATCGCAACCACGAGACCCGAGCCGAAGAAATGCGGCAGCGGCACTTCATCAATGAAGGGCGTGCCCTGCACCACATGTGCGGGCGCATCAATATGGGTGGTGGCGTGCATCGTGGTGGTGATGCGCTGGCTCAGCACCCCCGACTTGGCCATGTAATGAATGCGCTCGATCTGCGTATCCTGAAAATAGGGCCAATTCGGGTTCTGAAAGCCGAAGCGATGGCTGAGGTTGTAAAACTCGATGCCCATCGAGTTGTCGAGGTTACCCTCAAAATCGATTCCCCGAACCTTGATTGTCATGCCGTGCTCCCTGTCTTGTTTTCGGTTTGACCGTATCACAATACAATACTAGTGTATTGTCAAGCGTCATGCGCCGCACCTTGCCCCGACCGCGCAAAGGTGCAATGTCAGACCGACAACCGGGAACCTGAGAGCCGTGAATACAGAGACGCCAGATATCCGCCGCGCGCAGGGCATTCAGGTGATTGCCCGCGCCGCCGACGTTTTGCGTGCGCTCAAGCATGAAAACACCGGCATGAGCCTTGGCCAGATTGCCGACCGGGTCGGGTTGCCGCGCTCAACCGTGCAGCGCATCGTCAACGCCTTGATCGACGAGGGCCTGGTGATGATGTCGTCGCCCGCCAGTGGCTACCGGCTTGGCCCTGAAATCCAGTCGCTTGCCAAGGCGGGGCAGATCGACGCCGCCGAAATTCTGCACCCGATGCTGGCGCGCACCTCGCGGGCCACCGGTGAAACGGTCGATCTTGCGGTGATGCGCAATGGCGCCATGATCTTTGTCGATCAGGCGGCGGGCTCATATCGGCTGCGCACCGTCTCGGCGGTGGGTGAAGTGTTTCCGATGGGCACCACCGCCAACGGCAAGGCCGCACTGGCGCTGGCCAGCGACGAGACCGCGCGCAACGTGCTGCTGCGCGAATTTGCGGGCGACGAGGCTGCGGTGGCGCGGGTCATGGCGCAGATCACGCGCATTCGGGCGGGCGAGTACGCGCTGGACCATGACGAGCACACCGAGGGCATTTCGGCCATCGGCACCGCATTTCGCGACCCTACGGGGCTGATTTACGCAGTCTCGATTCCGGTGCCAAGCGCGCGCTTTGGCGCCGTTTTGCCCACGCTTCAGGCACAGCTGGGCAAGCTGCTGCAAGACATCCGCAAGGTTGGATTTACCTAGGCGGGCCAGAGCGCGGCAATGGCGGGCCAATGCGCAGCGCATATATTGCGCACCGCGTCTGCTTCGGGCGCCGCGATGAAGGCGGTTACCGCGAGGTCATAGCTTGGCCGCTGCTGCACGGCGGCAAGCCACGCCCCCACCGCCGGAAAATCGGTCTGCCACAGCCCGGCCATGCCCAGCCGCTCCAGCCGGTCGATATAGGGCAGAAGGGCCGCATCCGCCAAGCCAAAGCCCGGCCCCGCCAGCCACGCGTCGCGCGCCAGTGCCGCCGCCATGTCTTCAAACACCCGCCGCAGCACATGCAAGGCGCCTTGCACATAGACCGACCCGGTGGCGTTTTGCGACAGATCGCGCCGCTTGGCGCGCACCTGCGGATTTGGAATCTGGTTTTGCCGCGCCTCGATTTCTGCAGCACTGAAGGCCGTATGCTCGCGCTGGCGCATCAATGTCGCAAACGACAGCGAATTGATGGCTTCGTGAATGCCGATGCAGCGGATCAGCCAGTGGCGGGTT
>JAHYJF010000286.1 GCA_019428955.1 Burkholderiaceae bacterium | reverse complement strand
TTGCATTGTTTTGCGCCTTGCGCTGGGCAGCGCGTTCCATGAAGCGGTCGAGCGCCTTTGGCCCATCGGGTGGTTCGGGATGATCCTGCCGCGAGGCCTCGGCCACGGCGACGATCTCTGCCTCGGTCAGCCCCAGCTCATCGCGCCAACGCTGGACGTGCAGACGCGGGGGCATGCCTTGCCACCAGCCGGGCAGGGCGGCGGGATCGAGGCCCAGCGCATCGAGCAGTTTCCCGAAGACCTCATCGGAAATCGCCTCGCGCGCTTGCGCGCCCTCCTCCTCCTTTACCGGTTCTCTTAGAGGTTCCCTTACAAGGTTAGTGTCCGAATTCCGGACACGGCTTTGGCGATTTTCCGGACACGGGTCGGGGTAAAATCCGGACACGGGATCGGCGCCATCCCCGTGTCCGAATTCCGGACACGGCCCGGTGTCGGACAGGTCGATGGCGCTGAAACCGCCAGCACAAGCAGCACTTTCTTCGCTCGCCTCGCCCCCGTGTCCAGAATCCGGACACGGAATCACATCCACCGGTGTGAACCCCGGCTCAAAGCCCAGAATGTAGCGCGTCGGCAGCTGGCGCTTGGTGACGGGATCAAGCCGCGGAACTCGGCGCAAGAGCCCGACCGCCTCAAGCTGGCCGAGGTGGTCGTTCAGCGTCGAGCGGCTGATCTCGCAATCATCGGCCAGCCGCTCCTGCGAGGGGAAGCAGCCATAGTCGGGGTTGAACCGGTCGCAAAGGTGCCAGAGCACGATCTTGGTCGTTGGTTTCAACCCGCGCTGCTTGATCGCCCAGTTGGTGGCTTCATGGCTCATGGCGCGGGCCTCCGCAGAGGCGGGGCAATGCGCGTGGTGAAGCCGTGATCCGCCAGCGCGCCCAGCGCGTCGTCGAGCGAACGCACCAGCGCCCAGCCGAAGCCCTGCGCCAGAACTGCATCGCGGAAGGCTTCCTGCTCGGGACGCAGGCGGCCTTTCGGCGCCTTCAGCTCGAGGAAGAGCACGCGACCGTCGCAAAGCACGATCAAATCGGCGAACCCGGCATGGACGCCCATGCCGACCAGGATCGCCTGACGTTTGGCGCCACGGGGCCCGGGCTCGGTTACCTCGTTGGCGCAGTGGTGGATGATGGCGGTGCGGGGCAGAATGAGCCGCAATGCCTGCCCCACCGCGCGCTGCAGATCGGCTTCGGGTGTGCCGCGACGCATCATTGCCCGGCCCTCCCCTGGTCCTCGCGCTGGGCGCGCCGCACCGGGCGCCGGGCATCGATCACCAGTTGCAGCACGCGCGCCTCGTCGCACTCGGCAGGGCTTTCGCCATGGGCAATCAGCACCTCGCAGGCGAGGCGGATGAGATGGTCGCTGTGATGCGCGACATCGGCGACGACGGCGCGGGCTTCGGCGAGGCGGTTACGGCGCCAACGACCAATGTGATCGGCGTTTGCGTCGGTTGCCTGAAACGGGGAGCGGCGGGGCGAGAAATCATTGCTGGTCATTTCCGCCCTCCCGCCGTCTTTGCAAGCGGCAACTCCTGCGCGGCGAGCCAGTCCTGCACTGCCCTGCGACGATAAAGGACCATGCGACCGGCCCGGACGCAGGGCGGCCCAAAGCGCCGTGCCTCCCAGCGCCCAAGGGTGTCGGCCGTCACGCTCAGCGCATCGGCCAGATCCTTGCGGGTGATCCAGCCCAAGAGCAGGGCTGCGCTGGCCGATTCCGGTTCAGTCTGTGGTTGAATCATCTCTGCCCCCTGGTCGCGCCGCCCGGGATGGGCGGTCGTCGTCCGGCAGCGAGAGCAGATCGGCAGGGGTGGCGGGGTGGCGCAGGGTGGCGGTCATTTGCCGGGACCAGCGCCACCCCTTGTTTTACTGACGTTGCTGAACCGGCAGGCGGGTGCGTCGCCGAGTCGCTGCTCGCGCGCGCCGTTCAAATGGTCAGCGGTATTGCGTTCACCATATGTTCTGAGTTTTCATCCTGCATGCGAGTCGCTCGCCTGACCAAGCGAGAGGGGGCAGCGATGACTGAGATTATTTTGGACTGCGCCTGAACCCTTCCCGGCTGACCTCCGTCGCGGATTTCGCGCGCGGTTGATCGCACTATCCCGACTGCCGGGCCGCAGACCGCCTGCGTCCGGAGCGCGGCGCGGGGGGTCAGTTTTTGTTCTACATGCAAGGAGCCTGGGCATGGCATTACCGCCCCGCGTCTATTTCACACTGCAGGAAGTCGCAGCCCGCTGGGACTGTACCCTTGCCGATATCGCCGGTTGGGCCTCGGTCGGGCGGTTCGACATCGTCATGGCGATCCCACCAGTGATGCGAGGGCGGCAGATCGTGGCAGGGTATGTCGTGGTTTCGGTCACGGACATCCTGCAGATGTTTCGGCGCTGTGGTACCGGCCCGACCAGCAGCTACCTGCGGCGTGTGCGGCCCAAGGGTCAGGAGGAGTGGATCATGATTGCGGATCCGGCGGAGCGGATCGAGGTCACGCTGGCGGACCTGTTGATCATGGCCGATGATGCGCGCCGCTTCGAGACGGAATGCGACTTGTTGCGCCGCCCTGCCTCGCACATTGGCTCGACCGCGCGCTACGATTGGGATGGGATGTACATCGCCCTGATGGTGCGAATCCACGACCAGGGCCTGCCTGCAACCCAAGCCGAATGGCTGGGCGAAGTGCAGGAATGGTTTGTCGCCAACGGCGGTGGCGGAGAGGTGCCGGATGAACGCACGATCCGCCGCAGGCTGACCCCGATCTGGAAAGCGCTGCGAGAAACTTGCTGATCACCGACATGGCGGCAGCAACCGGAGAGCACGGAGGGTCAGGCCGACTTTCGCGCCTCACCGGCATCATGTACCAGTTTCGGCCGGGGCCGGAAGGCGCTTGCCACGGCATCGACACCCGCCCGCAGCGGTGAATCCATCAGGTGGGCATAGCGCTGGGTGGTCTGCATCTGGCTGTGGCCCAAGAGCTTGCCGATCATCTCGAGTGAGGCACCGCCGCTGACCAGCAAGGAGGCAAAGGTATGCCGCAGGTCGTGAATGCGCACGTCCTGGATCCCCACCGCCTTCTGGATTGCCGCCCAGAACCGGCGGATTTCCTTCACGGGCTGGCCGGGCGTGTCACCGGGAAACAGCAAGGCGCAGCCGCGCGGCACCAATAACTGGCGTTGGCGCACGATGGCCGCCGCCTCGTCCGAGATCGGTAGGCGGTGGATCTTTCGCTGCTTGGTCATGCTGGCGGGCTTGGACCAGCTGAGATGCTCGAGATTGAAGTGTTCGAACCGCGCTTGACGCACCTCGCCCACTCGCGCCCCGGTCAGCATGCAGAGCCGGATGATATCGGCCGCGCGGCGATCCGCGGCCGCCTCCAGCGCTTCCGCCAGCTTGCGGATTTCTTCGTGGTTCAGGAAGCGCTCGCGTGGGTTCTCGATCCTGCGGCGAAAGCTGGAGGCCGGATTGTCCTCGCGCCAGCCCCAGTTGACGGCATAGGTGAACATCTTGCGCAGCACCTCACCGGTCCGGTTGGCGCGCACTGGCGTCGGCTTCGGCCCCTGCAGCTTCCGCGCCCGGTTGTTTGGCTTGGCCTTCGACGGCCGGGCTCGCCCCGCCGCCACCTTGTTCAGCAGCTTCTCGACATCATAGGGCGCGATCTCCGTCACCAGCTTGTTGCCCCAATCCGGGGCCACCATCTTCGCCAGCATCGACTTCTGATCCGAGGCATTCAGGGCTGAGAGGTGCGGCAGGTGCACCTCGGTGTAACGGTCGATCAGATCCTTGAAGCGTGGGGCATCGCGGCCGGTCTCCTTCTGCCCCAGCGGATCGCCCCCGGCGTCGATCTCGCGCCGTAGCTCCTTCGCCCGTTCCCGCGCCGCCGTGGTCGACCATTCCGGCCAACGCCCGATGGTCATCCGCCGCTGCCGCCCGGCATGGCGATAATCGATGGTGAACGCCCGGCCGCCGGATCGGTAGATGCACACAGCGAAACCGCGCACATCGGTGTCGAAGATCTGATAGTCACGCCCCTTGGCCGGTTCGGCCTCGCGGACGGATTTTTCGTTCAAGCGCAATCGGTTGACCATGCAACTCACCCTCCAGTCGTCATCCCATGAGGCGTGGATCCGCG
>JAHYJF010000285.1 GCA_019428955.1 Burkholderiaceae bacterium | reverse complement strand
CGTCGCGCGCCATCTGCGCGCGCAGCTTTGCGACGTTGGCTTCATCGGTGCGCACGTCGAGTGTGAACAGGAGCTCGCCGGCGCGCACGAACTGGCCTTCCTTGATGTGGACTTTGCGGACCACGCTGGTCAATTGCGAGCGCACCTCGACACTGGCCACCGGCACCACCGTTGCGGTGGCCTCGAGCTGCACCGCCAGGTCGCGCTGGCGCACCTCTACCGTGGTGACGCTGACTGGCGCTCCGCTGCCGGCCGCGGCCTTGCCAGGTTTGTCGGCCTTGCCGCCGCAGCCAGCCAGCAACGTCGCCATCAGCAGGCAGGCGAATGCGGACCGCAAGTGTGAAACGATGGTCATCGCGTGATCTCGGGCAGCAACGGAAATTAACGGATCTGTCTTTCGGGAATCTCTTGCCCGCCGACTCCAGCGCTTGTTTCAGGGCGCGATCGGCGGAACTCGTCCCATTATGTGGCGGATTGTATTACGGCGCTGTCGCGCGGCGGGCATCGGCATGCGAGGCGCCAGCGGGTCCTGGCAGGATGCTCGGAGCACCGACCGGGTTCGGTTTGCCGCCGTTCTTACCCTACGGCAGCGAGCCGGTCATTGGCGTAGAGCACCCGCCTGCCGCGCTCGAACTGGGCCTGTACGCGATCAGCCGGGATCGGCGCGTCGGCACGGATCTTGGCCCCCGCCGGTATCGCCGCCTGATCGAGCCCCGGCAACGCGAAACTGAGGTCCCCGATCGCCACTCCGTCGCCGGCCAACCGGCACTCGAGCATGTTCATCGACGGTGAACCTATGAAGTACCCCACGAATGCATCCTCGGGGCGCTCGAACAACTGCTGCGGCGTTCCGATCTGAACGACGCTGCCCCTCTGTTCATGACAACTACCTTGTTGGCAAGCGTCATGGCTTCGGTCTGATCGTGGGTCACGTAGACCAGCGTGAGGCCGTAGCGCCGATTTACTTCCTTGAGTTTGCGGCGCAGCTCGAATTTCAGCTGGGGGTCGATCACGGTCAACGGTTCGTCAAGCAGGATCGCGGCGACGTCGTTGCGCACCAGGCCGCGGCCCAGCGAAATCAGCTGCTTGGCGTCGGCGCTCAGGCGCAGCGCGGCCAGGTGCAGCGAGCTGGTCAGGTTCAGCAGCTCAGCGACCTCGAGCACACGCGCCTTGATCACCTGTTCGGGCAAGTTCCGGCAAACCAGCGGAAACGCCAGGTTCTCGAACACGGTCATGGTTCGATAGATGACCGGGAACTGGAAGACCTGGGCGATGTTGCGCTGGGCTGTGGGCAGTTCGGTTACATCTTTTCCCTCGAAGAGCACCCGCCCTTCGCTCGGCTTGATGATCCCGGATATGGCGTTCAGCAGTGTGGTCTTGCCGCAACCCGATGGGCCGAGGATGGCATAGGTCTCCCCGTCCTCCCAGGTATGGGTGAACGGCTCGAGCGCGTAGGTGGACTGCGGCCCCGAGCTGTCATAGGTGTGACCGAGATGGTCCAGATCGATGCGTGCCATTCCTACCCTCCGCTCGCCGGAGCCGGTGCCGCGGCGAGCTTGCCGTTGGGTGTGAACAAGAAGGCGCGCTCCGCGTCAAGCGCGACCTGGACGTCTTCCCCTTCGGCATGGGTGTGCACGCGGGAGAAATGGGCGACGAAAGTCATCTCGCCGTGGCGAACGTGCAGGAAGGTCTCCGAACCGCTGATCTCGGCCAGTTCCACCTGGGCGCTGATGCCGGCAGAGTCCAGAGCGATATCTCCCGGGTGAATCCCCAAGATATATGGCCCGGGGGGCAGCGCATGCAGGTGTGGCGCTCGCGCCAGCCTTACATCGTCAGCGAGTCGCAGTCCGGTTTCGTCAAGGGTCGTTGGCAGTAGATTCATCGGCGGATCACTGAAGATCTGCGCTACCGCCGTGGTCGCCGGGCGGGCATAGACGCTCTGCGCAGGACCAACCTGCAGCAGTCGGCCTTCGTGCATGACCAGCACCTCGGCATCGAACAGCAGCGCTTCGTTGGGGTCGGCGGTGGTGTAGACCAGGATCGAATCGCCCTGGGCCGCAAAGATATTGAGAAACTCGTCGCGCAATTGCTCGCGCAGCTTGTAGTCGAGGTTGACGAGAGGTTCATACAGCAGCAGCAGATCGGATCTCTTCACCAGCGAGCGGGCGATGGCCACGCGCTGCTGCTGTCCCCCGGAAAGGGCGCCCGGGAGGCGCTTGAGCAAGCTGCCCAGCCCAGCTGTCTCTGCGACCGTCATCACCCGTTGCTCAATTTCTGCCGCTGGCAGGCTTCGGCGGCGTAGCGGGAACGCGATGTTCTCGTAGACGCTCAGGTGCGGGTAGTTGATGAACTGCTGGTACACCGTTGAAACGCTGCGTGACCACACCGGCACCTTGGCAAGGTCAGCCCCATCGAGCGATATCGTGCCGCTGTCCTGGGCACGGTGATTGCCACCGGTCGGCCGATCGTGGTGCACGGGGCAGAGCATTTCTATTCCGGCTACGGGCAGATTTGCTGCTCGGCCGCCCCGGTGCGCGCCGCGAGCGGTGAATTGATCGGAGTGCTGGACGCGTCGTCGGACTGCGCTTCGCGACAACGCCATACGCTCGCGCTTGTGAAGATGGCCGCGATGCACATCGAGGACGGTCTGTTCGCGCAGCAGATGGGGGCACACACGATTCTCGCCATCCACCCGCGTGCCGAGTTTCTGGGCACGATCGGCGCGGGAACGATAGCGATCGACGAAGATGGCGCGATCAGCGCCGTCAATGGCCGCGCCACGAGCATCATGACCGGCTTGCCAGTGTTGCCGGGTGCGCGCTTCGAGCAGCTATTCACCGAGCCGCTCGAAGAGTTGCTCAGGCGGCTGCGCTCGGGCCAGACGGCATTCGTGCGCGATGCGCTGGGCAGTCTGCATGCCGTGGCCTGGGTCAATCGGTCCTTGCCGATGACCCGTGCCATCCAGGTTCGCGCTCCTGCCAATGTGGAGGTGGTGTGTTCGCCGGCACGAGTCCAGGTCGAGCCCGAATTCGTGGCTGACGATCCTGGAGTCCGGGAGACGTTGGCCTTGGTCGCCGCTGCTGTTCGCGTCAATGCCCCGATCCTGATCCAGGGGGAGACCGGCAGTGGCAAGGAGATGCTGGCGCGCTACGCCCAGAGCGTAAGTGGCCGGAAAGGAAATTTCGTCGCCATCAATTGCGCGGCGATGCCCGAGAACATCTTCGAGTCGGAGCTCTTCGGCTACGCCGCGGGGGCATTTACGGGGGCGCGCAAAGGCGGGTCTGAGGGGCTGATCGCGAGCGCCGACCGGGGCACCTTGCTGCTGGACGAAATCGTCGCCCTGCCGCCGCGCCTGCAGGCAACTCTATTGCGCTTCCTCGACGACCACACGGTGCGAACGGTGGGTGGCCGGGGCGAACGGGTGGTTGACCTGCAGATCCTCGCGGCCACCAACGCCAACCTTGTTGCCCAAGTCGCTGCCGGACGTTTTCGGGCCGATCTTCTCTACCGTCTCGACATGATCAAGGCAGTGGTCCCACCGCTGCGTGCCCGTGCCGATTTTGCGGCCGCGCTGCGCTTTACGTTGGCGCGCATTGATCCTGGCGCGCTAGTTTTCCCCGAGGCCGCGGCTCGGTTGGCAGAGTATTCCTGGCCGGGAAATTTCCGGGAACTGCGTGCGGTCCTGACCCGGGCACTGCTGGGGGCGCGGGATCGCAATATCGGCCTGCCCGAGGTTTCTGCCGGGCTGCCGCGCACCGAGAAGAATCCTGCGGCTCGTACCCGGGCGGCATTGCGCGAGACGGTGGCCGAAGAGGTAGTGCGGGAGTACCGGCGATCAGGCGGAAACGTGAGCCGCACTGCGCGCAACCTCGCAGTTTCGCGTAATACCGTCTATCACCACCTGCGTGCGGCGGCATCTGACGGCTCTTCGAGCGGCGACTGACGGCGCCCCGCGAACCCGCGCACCAGCAATAACACTAGGGGGCTACCGGTACTCGCACCGGGAAAACCACAAATGGTTTCCTGATTAGCAACGAACGTCAGCTGGGCTCATCTGGTGAGCCTGGTTGACCGTAAAGTCACCCCCACAGGACAACTGGAGGGGTACGAAATGGCGATGAATCGAATTCAATTTCAACCTGGGCT
>JAHYJF010000284.1 GCA_019428955.1 Burkholderiaceae bacterium | reverse complement strand
CAACGGTGCAAATCAGTTGCCACGCGTCATCGAAGGCGTCAAATTCACCGACGGGGTCGCCAATACCGATCCCGCCAAAACCAGCGCCGCTTGATCAGGTGCCGTCACCCAAAATCAGGCATAGCTCGGAGGCAAGCTGACAACGGCTCTTTCTAGGAGCGCAGACCCCGCGGCGACAAGCAGGCTAGCGAGGTGAAACGGGCCAGGAAACACTGCAACAGCATCGCTTGAGAAGCCGTCAGGAGAATCGTCGACGCCGGGGGCTGCAAGAGACTTCACTTCTACAAACACTGCGTTTGGGTCAACCATCTCCTTTATGCGCCGCCCCTGCAGCAAAAAGGCTAGCGCGCGAACCCCCCTCAGTAGGCGATAGTACAGAGCGGCGTTTGCGCGCTCGCCACCCGCGCCCGTCACAAGCTCCTCTTGTGGAGGGCGCTTTCGATCACGCATGCGACCCACCTGACCGCTTGCTAACATAATCAAATGCAAGACCAACTCCGATTGGAGTCGATCATCAAGCGGCACTCGAATTGACGCAGCGACTTCTGCGGCATCTGCCGAAGCTCCAGCGACCAAGAATAGTAACATTGCGGAGATATCTGGACTAATGGCCTCGGGTTTTAAGTGAGCCACCGGGTGCTCAGTCTCTCGAAGCGCAATCGCCTGTTGTACAAGCTGATAGGCTGAAGCGGCGACAAAGCCAGCTGCTGCCCTATTCTCGCGGTCGGGATTGACTGCGACCATGGCCTCATACGTTTGGGCAAGGCGTCTTGCAAATCGGAAGGTCTCGCTCAAGGTTTGGGAGTCGTCGTCCCCGGTCCGCAACATAACCCGCGCAGACACTATCTCAGCAAAAGCACGTGAGAGTCGGTCCGGCAACGATTCCCGATTCAACGTCGGTAAATCGGGAGCTGATCGAATTAACGCTGACGTTGCAGGATCATACACGGGCCTTGGCCTCCGCAATATTGATACATTCAACTGCATTCTCGGCCAAATTTGCTATCCAGTCGCGCACATCTGTAAGGTAAAGCGTCTCGGCACGGCGCCGCGCGATGTCGCCTAGCACTTTGTTTTCGTAGTCCTTAAAGAGACTGCGGCGACCCTTAGCCGATGCATGTTCATCACCGACAGTTACGGCAACGCGGTAGGCTCGCTTGTCTTCCCACAAGATATTGGCGACAGTGCCGTCGGGATCGGGGTCAGTTGATCGTTCCAGAAGAGAGGTCACGGAGGCGATCAGCTCATTGTCACGCGTGCCTGCTTCAAAATCCTCAAACTCTGGCCACACAGCAGACTGCACCTTCTGTCTGGGATGCTCTGTAGCTTTCTCTTCGCAGATCACAACATGCGCTATTCCAGCTTCGTCAAATTGAATGATTAAACCGTCTAGACCTTTGTCAGCTTTGATCATTTGCGGGGCTCGAATAAGTGCCTTATTGTCGAATCTATGAGCTGCAATCCATGCAATGACTTGAAATACCCATCCGTCCCGATGATACACATCTTTTCCAGCGCCCACAGTGAGCAATTCTCGAGCGCCCACAAAACCACCCTTGGGGTAACCGGGCGGCAAGTCGCCGGTTTTCCTCAGTATGCGCTCGACAACACGCGACTGCCCAATCGCTACCCTTGCAATCAAATCCGCCAGTTTGTTTTCATCGTCGATAACCCAAGTCGATCCAAACCAGCATTTCTCTTCTTCAACTTTGATAAATGAAATTGGCATGGATCAAACGCTCACATGGGCTCGGCAAACCATGCAAACGGTTCGCTCCTGCAATGCACTTCCAACTTGATAGGCTTTGATTTTCCGTGTGGGCAGCTCCGACATCTAAACTTCCATCGCATGTTCGCATGAGCAGACCCTCGCGCTCATCGTGATCGATGGCGATGCACAGCTGTTCCTTAAGTGCTGCCGGGCTCAGAACCATGTCGGTTCCCCAGATGTCATTCTTGCCAAGGATCACCGAATGATCGACCGAATGCAACCCAAAGGAGTGGTGTTTCCCGATTTGACCGATCCTAGGATCCTTGGGGACGCCTTGTTACCGAGGGAATGGCGTCTCGGCCTAAGCCTTTGATCTTCTATCCCGGAATTCCCCTCCCCATTTCAATTCCACCTTCCGCCTGTATTCCGCCCCCTGCCCCGTGCTTCGACTTGATAACGACGCGGCTTTACGCCTGTGTCGTCGGGCAAGGAGGCGGGATGGATGGTCAAACGACTGAAACTCAATGAGAAAACCCTCCGGGATGCGGAACCCAAGCCCGGCGTCAGCTATCAGGTCTTCGACACCGAGGTGATCGGCTTTGCCGCGCGGGTGCAGGCATCGGGTGCGCGGACCTTCACCATCGACTACCGCCATGCCGGGCGGCAGCGGCGGATGACCATCGGGCGCTGGCCGGACTGGAGCGTCACGGCGGCGCGCGAACGCGCCAAGGAGCTGCGGCGCGCAATCGACGAGGGGCAGGATCCTCTGGCGACGCGCGAGGATTTCCGCGACGCGCCACGCATCAAGGACATGATCGAGCGCTACATCGCGGAACACCTGCCCAAGCTCGCGAAGACCAACGCGGGCGACCAAGTCTCGATGCTGAAGAAGATGGTCGAACCCGCCTGGGGCAACAAGCTGGTGACCGAGATCAGCAAGAGCGACGTGGCGCGGTTTCTCGACTTCGTGGCAGAGGGCCGCCCCCGCCCCTGCAAGCAGAAGCCCAACAACCGGGCGCGCAAGCTGCAGGGGCACAAACCCACGCCGATCCGCGCCAACCGCATGGGCGAGGTGCTGCGCAAGATGTTCACCCTCGCCATGGACTGGGGCTGGCGCGCCGACAACCCGGCGCAGGGCTTTCACCGGCGCATCGAACAGGCCCGCGAGCGGTTTCTGAGCCCCGAGGAGCTGACGCGCATCGCAGTGGTGCTTGATGGCGCCGAAGATCAGCGCGCGGCCTCGATCATCCGCCTCTGCCTGTTGACCGGCGCCCGTGTGGGCGAGGTGCGCACGGCGCAGTTCGAGCAGTTCAACCTTGATTATGCCATCTGGTCTAAGCCCGCTTCGACCACCAAGCAGCGCAAGATCCACCGCGTGCCGATCTCGCAGGATGTCGCGGCCATCGTGCGGCTGCGGCGCGAGTCGGTGCCGCGCGGCAACCCTTGGCTCTTTCCCGGCGACACCATCGGTCAGCCCGTGCGGGAAATCCGCCGCTTCTGGGTCAAGTTGCAGAAGGAGGCAGAACTCCCCGATGTGCGCATCCACGATCTGCGCCATACCTTCGCTTCCTTGCTGGTCAGCGGCGGCGCTTCGCTTGAGATGATCGGCAAGCTTCTGGGCCACAGCCAGATGCAGACCACGCAGCGCTACGCTCACCTGATGGATTCGCCCTTGCGCGCGGGCGTCGATACGGTGGCGAGCCTGCTGCGCCCGCGCCCGCGGCTGGTGCAGGTCGGGGCGCTGGGCGAGGTGGAGCTGCCAAAGTCGGCCTGAGCCTCAGACCGTCGCGTCACCGCGCAGCTTGTGCCAGAGCGCGGTGAGTCGCTTGCGGATCGTGCTTTCATCGGGCGCCTCGCCAGAGGGCGAGTTCTGCACGAACCAGTCCTGCACCTGCGCGATCAGCGCCGTCTTGGTCGCAGGCGGGCCCTTTTCGAAGATGTGGCAGGTCAACCAGGCGTACATCGCATCCCATTCATAGCGCGGCGTGGCGCCGATGTTGGAGGCCGGACGGCGCAGGAGGTCGCGCTCCTCCTCGAACTGCTGCACCGGCCCCGCGGCCAGCAGCAGGTCCGACGAGCGGATCGGCAGCCCATCGGGCGGATCGGTCACCTGCAGCCAGCTCTTGCTGCCGAGCGGCAGAACCCGTTTGAGGCGGGCAGTTTCTTCGCTCGGCCCGTATCGGCGAAACATCGGCATCAGCTCGGCAATCGGCACCTCGACCAGACCGGCGATGGTTTCTTCGCCGCACGTGACCAATGGGATGCCCGCCAGCACCTGCAGATGCCCTGCCGCCGCCCAACCCGCGACATCGGCCGGATGGCAGCCCCATCGCGCCGAAATTTCGTAGATCGAATAGAAGGCGATGGGCGGCAAAGGCATGAAGTGGCTCCTTTCAAACATGCACCATCCTGCGGCCAGAGCCGTTGGAAAGCGGGTCAAGACCC
>JAHYJF010000007.1 GCA_019428955.1 Burkholderiaceae bacterium | reverse complement strand
AGCGACAGCATTCCCTGCATCAGCACGTTGGAGAAATCGATCGCGCGCAGCAGCGATTCTTCATAGTCGCGCAGGCCGTGCACGATGCCGAAGACGTCCAGCGCCACCAGCAGCAGCGACAGGCCCAGCGCCGAAACCATCACGCCAATTGGCGTTGGCAAACCCACGAAACGGTGGTTCAGATAGGTCAGCAGCGCGGTGACCACCAGGCAGATGGCGGCAATGTCGAGCATCAGCAGCGGTGTTCCATGGTTCGTCCGGAGGAGGACCTAATGTAACGTCGGTACCGATTCCTGCCCAAATTCCTGTGATCGCGCGGCTTCCGACGAGCCGCGGCAATCGCTATTGCATGAACCAGCCGTGGCTGACGACCAGTGACTGGCCGGTCAAGGCATTGGTCTCGAAACCGGCGAACAGCAGCGCCACTTCGGCCACATCCTCGATGGTGGTGAATTCGCCGTCGACCGTATCCTTGAGCATCACCTTCTTGATCACGTCATCCTCGCTGATGCCCAGTTCTGCGGCCTGCTCCGGAATCTGCTTGTCGACCAGCGGGGTGCGCACGTAACCGGGGCAGATCACGTTGGCGCGGATGCCGTACTGGCCTCCTTCCTTGGCGATGGTCTTGCACAGCCCGATCAGGCCGTGCTTGGCGGTAACGTAGGCCGTTTTCAGCTTCGAGGCTTCCTTGGAGTGCACCGAGCCCATGTAGATGATTGCGCCGCCCTTGCCGGATTTCTGCATGTGCGGCAGGCAGGCCTTGGTGGTCAGGAAAGCGCCATCGAGGTGAATGGCGAGCATCTTCTTCCACTCTGAAAAGGGGAAATCCTCGATCGGATGAACGATCTGGATGCCGGCGTTGCTGACCAGCACGTCGACCCCGCCATAGGCCGTCACCACCGCCGCTACCCCGGCGTTGACCTGCTCTTCGCTGGTCACGTCCATCTCGACGGCCATGGCGGTGCCGCCACCCTTGACGATCTCGTCCGCGGTGGCCTGCGCCGCTGCCAGCTTGAGGTCGGCGATCACGACCTTGCCGCCTTCGCGAGCGAAGGCGTGGGCGATGCCTCGCCCCAGACCGCTGGCGGCGCCGGTGACGATACAGACTTTGTTCTGGAGTTTCATGGGTTTTCTTTCAGGGTGGGTTGATGTTTGCCGACAATTACTCGCCGGCGAATAGCCTACCAGCTAGCTACCTGACGCGCGCGCCGCTGCCGAAACGGGATGGTCCATCAGCTGCTTCTGCATTACGTGCTCTCAGCGTAGGTCTGGCGCAGCTCGCGCTTGAGCAGTTTTCCGCTCGGGTTCTTGGGCAGGGCGTCGGTGAAGATTACCCGTTTGGGACTCTTGAAGCTGGCCATGTGGGCACTGCAATGCGCCGTCACTTCCTCGGCGGCAAGTGCCTGACCGTCCTTGAGCACGATGACGGCCGTGACGGCCTCGATCCAGCGCGGGTCCGGCAGCCCGACGACGGCGACCTCGCTGACTTGCGGCAGACGGTAGATCATCTCCTCGACCTCGCGGCTGGCGACGTTCTCGCCGCCCGACTTGATCATGTCCTTCATGCGGTCGACCACGTATATGAACCCCTCGTCGTCGATCGTGGCGAGATCGCCGCTGTGGAACCAGCCACCTTGAAATGCCGCCGCGGTGCGCGCGTCGTCGTGAAAGTAGCCCAGCATCAGGTGCGGCGAACGATGGACGATCTCGCCGATTTCGCCCGGCGGCACGTCGCGCATCTGATCATCGACCACCCGGGTCTCGACGTTGAGCACGGCGCGGCCGCACGACCCCGGCTTGCTCAGCTGCTGTTCCGGGCCGAGCATCGTTGCCAGCGGCGCGATCTCGGTTTGGCCATAGAGGTTCCACAGGCGCACCTTGGGCAGGCGCGCGGCCAGTTCCCGCAAGACCTCGACCGGCATGATAGAGGCTCCGTAATAGCCTTTGGCCAGATTGGCGATCTTGCCGGCATCGAATGCCGGGGAGCGGAGCAGGGCGATCCACACCGTCGGCGGCGCGAAGAAGCTCGTGACCTGGTGCTTCTGCATCAGCGCCAGCAGGTTGTCCGGCACCGGCTTGGCCGTTATCACGCTGGTGCTGCCGACGAAGATCGCCGGGCCGAAGAAGACGTCGAGCTGCGCGCAGTGGTACAGCGGCAGGGCGTGCAGGGTGAGATCTTCGGCTGCGATCTCGGCGTCGACCACGCAACTCACGTATTGCCAGAGCACGGCGTCGTGAGTCAGCAGCGCCCCCTTGGGGTCGACTCGGTACCACTGGTGTAGACGATCTGCGCCAGGTCGGTGCTCGTTAGCGCGTTCTCCGGGAGCGCTGCGGTGCAGGCCGCTAACTCGTCGAAACTGTGCATGCCGGCGACTGGTTGGCTGGGATCCTCGGATGGCAGCCAGATGAATTCCCGCACTTCGGTGTCCGGCGCCGCGCCGGCGCGCGCCAGCTCGGCGAGGCCGCTGTCGGTGGCCATCATGCGGGCGCCGGCATGGCGCAGGATGTAGGCGACTTCCTCGGCCTTGAGCATGAAATTGATCGGCACCAGCACTGCGCCCAGCCGCGCCAGCGCGAAGCGCAGCGCGGCGAAGCCGTGCGAATTGCGGGCCAGCACCGCGACGCGCTCGCCGTGGGTGACTCCGATCTGGGCCAGGCCGGCAGCCAGGCGCGACACCAGCGCATCGAATTCGGCGTAGGTCCACTGGACCTCACCACAGATGATCGCGGTCTTGGCGGGCACACGCCTGGCCGTGCGGCGCAGTACATCCCCCAGGGTCTGGCGGCGAACTAGTGGATTCATGTCGTTATCCGGGAAGTCGTAAATGGGTGGTGCTGCTAAGATCGCACAAAAAGGGCACTGCCTGGTCGGGGTCGAACATAACAGACGGAGACGGGGTACGCGATGGGCGCAAGCGTGGCAGTGCTCCTCTGGGCTTTCGTTATCCTGGCTGCTCTTGCCGGCTGGCGCGCCGGTCACCATCGGGGCGCTGGTCCTGGTGCCGATTGAACGCGTCGTGAAGCACGTCGATATCGGTGAATCAGGTTTGTGGTTCTCCTTCGAAAAGGAACCATACGCCCTGGTGGTGCGCGACGCCAACGGTGCCAGGGCGGTCAACGTCGCCGACGCTACAATCAGCGTCGAGACAGAATGAGCGGTTTTCCAGGAGGGCGCGCCTTGTCGGGCTGGTATGAAATTTCCAATCCGGAGGCCGTCAGTTCGCCGGCCATCCTGCTCTACCCGGCGCGGATCGAGCAGAACCTGCAGCAGATGATCGCGACCGCCGGCGGCGTCCGGCGCCTGCGCTCCCACGTCAAGACCCACAAACTGCCCCAGATCATCGCGCTCAAGCGCCAAGCCGGGATCAGCAAGTTCAAGGCCTCGACCATCGCGGAAGCGGAAATGACCGCGAGTGCCGGCGGCGAGGACGTGCTGCTCGCCTATCAGCCGGTGGGCCCCAACATCACGCGGCTCATCGAACTCATCCGGCGCTTTCCTCAAACCAGGTTCGCAGCGCTGGTCGACGATGCTGATAATCTCGCCCGCATCGGGAAGGCCGCAGCGACGGCTGGCGTTGTCATCGAGTTGCTGGTCGACCTCAACATTGGCATGAACCGAACCGGGATTGCCCCGGGCGAAGAGGCCGCTGCGCTTTATCGTGCGCTGTGCGCGATGCCGGGCCTGAAGGCGGCCGGCTTGCACGCCTACGACGGGCACCTCCATTCGAGCGATCGACAGGCTCTGAGCAAAGCCGTGGAGAGCGCCTTTGCGCCGGTCTGGAGCCTGCGCGAGCTATTGCTCGCTGAGTCACTGCCGGTGCCGGCAACCATCGCCGGCGGTTCGCCGACTTTTGCACTGCTCGCGCGCCACGACGACATCGAGCTTGGCGCCGGCACCACGGTCTTGTCGGATGTCCATCATGAGCAGGACACCCCGGCCCACGCCTTCGTCCCGGCGGCAGTGCTCATGGCCCGCGTGGTCAGCAAGCCACAGCCCGATCTGCTGTGCCTCGATCTGGGCCACAAGGCGGTGGCCTCGGAAATGCCGCTTCCGCGCGTGCGTCTGCTTGGACTGGAAGACGCGCAGGCCCTGGCCCACAGCGAAGAACACCTGGTGGTGCGCAGCGCGCGCGCCGCCCAGTATCAGGTCGGGGACGTGGTCTACGGCGTTCCCTATCACATTTGCCCGACGATGGCCTTGCACAGCGAGGTCTGGGCGGTGCTTGGCGGCCGGGCCGTCGAACTCTGGCCGGTAGTGGCCAGGGCGCGCCGGATCAGCGTCTGAGCGCCCTGGCTGGCGGCGTTCAGCCTCCGACAGTAGCCCCATCCGTCGGTCGCCGCGGCCTGATTTCGGGGAACTCCGTGAGGCAAGCGTCCAGTGCCGCCGGAGCTCCGCACAGGAACAACGCATCGCCGTCGACGAGCTTGAAGTCGTCGTCGAATTCGACGATCACCTGGTGGCCGCGTTCCAGAGCCACCACCAGGACATCGCTGCGGCTGCGCATCCTGGTGGCCAGCGGATGCTGGCCGGCGAACGCCGAGCCATCGACCTTGACGATCTTTACGCCCGGTTCGAGGCTGACATACTCCTCGCCGATCATCTGGTGCGCGAGCAACTGCCCGGCCACCTGGCCGATCGACAAGGCGAAATCGGCCCCTGCCTGATAGAGCCGCTTGACGGTCTGGGCGTTGTTGACGCGGGCGATCAGCGGCACCTCGGGGGCATAGTCGCGGACCATGGTCGCGGCGAACAAGGCGCCGTTGTCGTTGCTCAGCGCCAGCACCACGGCGCTCGCATCCCTGACCCCGGCGCGCTTGATCGTTGTCGGGTCCAGCGCGTTGCCGATTACGTCGACACCGGGCAGATTCGCGACGTCGACCACACAGGTCGACTCACCGGCATCGGTGAGCAATTCGACGACCTTGTGCCCCACCTCGCCATAACCGAAGACTATGATCTTGCCGCCCTGTTTGAGCGGCGTGGCGATCTCGCCGAGGCGGGCCACGCCATCGGGACTGCCGATCGCGACAATGATTGCGCCCGGTTCGAGCCGGTCTCTGCCGGCCAGCCCGGGCTTGAATTCGCCTTCGACCCAGCGACCAACTATGGTCACGCCGAAGCGCTCGGGTGCGTGGAGTTCCACCAGGCTTCGACCTGCGAGCCGGCTCTGCGGATGGATGCGCAACTCGGCAACGGTGACGTGCTCGCCGATCTGCTGCAGGCCGCTGACCCGCTGCTGGATGCGACGGCTGGCCTTGGCCGCCAGAGCTGCCGCCAGCACGTGGCGCGGGGTATAGACCGCGGTGGCGCCTGAGGTCTGCAGCGGCTGGCGATGCAGGGGCTCGTCGACGAGCGCGAAAATCGGCCCCTTGAATCCCAGTTCGCGGGCAATCAGCACCAGCGCCGCGTTGTCGTGATCCTCGCCATTGGCGACTATCGCCTCGGCGTCGTGCACCGGTCCGAGATCAAGGAACTCGTCATCGAGACTGGCATTGACGACGGTTATGCCGCGCTCCTGGAGGCGCCTGGCAAGGCCACGGTCTTCCTCCAGCACCACGACATGCCGTCCGAAGCGCTTGAGATCGTCGATCAGCATTGCAACCGCCGGACCGTAGCGGTAGACCAGCACCAACTTACCGTCGTCCATCGCCGGCAGCACCCGCGGCAGCCGTCCCTCGAAACGTTCCTCGAAGAATGGCAGTACGTAGAACGGGAGCACCAGGTAGACCATGAATACACCCAGGAACTGGGTGGCGATCACCAGCAGGATCACCGCCGGGTGCTTCCATTGGGAGTCAGCCCCGTAGCCGGTGGTGGTCAGGGTTTCGGCGGCCCACTCGATGCTCCACCAGAATCCCCGTGGGCTGCCCTCGAGGTAGTCCATCCCGGCCATGTAGAGCAGCCCGAGCACGAGCACCGCAGTGGGCAGGCTGGCGAGCAGGATCAGAAGGCCGCGGGTCGAACGCTTCAGTTTGAAAGAGAACATGCGCGCGGATGTCCTTCTTGAATCTTCTGTGGGACTGTGGCATTTCATCGTACTGCTTTCGGCGCGCGGTTGGTGTGGCTCGAGATTGACTCCGCCGTGCGCTACGCCAGCGACAGGTTGGGGCACAATGTGCTCACGAGGCTTAGCGCCGCTCTATGGCGAGCTCGCGATGACCAGTGCCGCTGGAGTCGGGCAACAGTCAAGTCTTTTTGCCAGGGAGAGATCGGAAAAATGTCGGCTAACGCAAGCTTCTTGACCCCCGGTGCTGGGGAGACGGTCTTTTCGGTCAGTTCATCACCGATCAAGTTCGGTCCCGGCGCACTACGCGAACTCGGAGCGGACGCCAGGACGCTGGGCATGACCAGGGTCGCGCTCTTTGTCGACCCGCATGTACTCGCCAGCGCGTCCGGTGAGATCGCGCTCAAGGCATTGCGCGAGGCCGGTCTCGAGGTCGCCGTCTACGATCAAACCAGGTTCGAACCCAACAGCGAGTCGTTCGAAGCGGCAGCGGCGTTCGCGCGCGAGCACGCTGTAGATGGTTTTGTGTCTCTGGGTGGCGGATCGGTCATGGACACAGCCAAGGCCGCCAACCTGCTGTCCTCCTACCCGGACGAACTGATCGCCTACATCAACGCGCCCATCGGTGGCGCAAAACCGGTTCCCGGCCCCCTGAAGCCACACATTGCCTGCCCGACCACCTGCGGTACCGGCAGCGAGACCACCGGAATTGCAATCGTCGACCTGACCTCAGCCGGGCTCAAGACCGGCATCGCGTCGCCGCTGCTCAAGCCCTCGCTGGCGATCGTCGACCCGACCACCGCCGAGACCTTGCCCGCAGGGGTGGTTGCGGCCTGCGGCTTCGATGTGCTGACTCACGCCGTCGAGTCGTTCACGGCGCGGCCTTTTACCAGCCGGCCGCGGCCCGAGCACCCGTCGCAGCGCCCGCCCTACCAGGGGTCGACGCCATACAACGACATCGGCAGCATCGCCGCGATCCGGCTCGGCGGGAAGTACCTAACCCGCGCTGTGCGCGACCCCGATGACGTGGAGGCGCGCCACCAACTGATGTTCGCGGCCACGCTCGCCGGGCTGGCCTTCGGCAGCGCCGGGGTGCACATCCCTCACGCCATGTCGTATTCGATAGCCACGCTGCGCCACGAGTACATTGCCGCCGGTTACGAGGATCGTCACCCGATGGTCCCGCACGGGATCGCAGTAGTAATCAATGCGCCGGCGGCGTTCCGTTTCACGGCTTCCGCCAGTCCCGACCGGCACCTCGAGGCGGCAGCCGCGCTCGGGGCCGACGTGGCCAGGGCGCGGGCTGAGGATGCCGGGAAGATTCTGGCCGATACCTTCATCGCGCTGATGCGCGCGACCGGCTTGCCGTCGGGGATCGAGGAACTCGGCTACAGCGCAGCCGACATCCCGGCGCTTGCCAAGGGCGCCTTTGCCCAGCAGCGCCCGCTGGTGATGGCGCCGCGCACTGTTTCGCAGCAGGATCTGGAGGCGATCTACCGCGACGCGCTGCGCTACTGGTGAAATGGCGATCAGGGAAAGGTGTTTGCTATTGGGCAAAGAGAAGGGGGACACCCTGACCGCTGGTAGTCCCCCATTGGGTAGAGTCACTGGCCCCACCCGAGCGGTGAGCCTTCCCAGACTCGCCATTTTCGACAGCCCTTGGGTCAACATTCCGGTCGGTCCGTTGATCTGGGTCATGATCATCCCGATGCTGGTGAAGGTCGACTTCTCGGCGCGACTACAGCTCAAAGTTGAGGAAAGTCGTGGTGTTCAATCGCGCGCTGCGAATCTTCTTGAGAGAATGCAGGTGAGAAACGGTTCATTGGTTGTTGGTTGGTAGTGACTCTATCGCAAGGAGAAAACATGGCTACTTACGAATGCAAGGTTTGTGGAATGAGCGTCAACGCCACCTGCGGCAAGTGCGACGCACCGCTTGTCAATGACAGCATCAAACGCGATGACGGCAGCCAGGTGCAGGTATCCAAATGCCCCAATGGGCACGGCAAGATCAAGTCACCGCTGTGCTGCGGTCAGGACATGACCTGCACCATCTGACTCGCGCCGGACTCCCGGCGCTCGCATGACCACGTTGGCGGGTGTGGCTGAGCGCAAAGTCGTAGCATCTGCCGTGCCGCATCCGACAACTCCAGGGTGCGACATTGGCACGGTAACCGGCCCGGGAGGGAAGTCGTTATGGAGGCAGAGGGGTCCAAGCGCTCGGCCGGGGTTCCCTCGGTCGCGGCCGTCCTGCTGGCTTTTCTGGCCAGCCAGCATCACACCCTGCACATGGTCTTGATCGCGCTCGGAATCGGCGGCGCAGGTGCGAGTTCCATGACCATGTTCCCGATGGTGCGGCGAGTCATGTTGCTCATGTCCCTGGCGATGGTCGTGGTGTTGGTCTACCGGGCGCTCGATGCTCGGTGTTCGAACGCGATGCGGCTTGTCAGTGCCGTCTCGGTCCTCGTGACACTTGGACTCGTGGGCTGGTCGGTAAGGCAGTTCGGCTTCTAGTAAACCTTGCGCTCGGGGCAAGCGCTCAGGTCTTCAGGAACATTCGCTCAAGAAACGGCTGCCACTTGTTTGGGAAACGGAAGTGTTGACGAGTAGACTCGCAGGGTCATGATGGGCCTAAGCCCGCTGCGACCATCCGAAGGAGCGCCCAGCTTGATCGATCTCTACACCGCCCCCACGCCCAATGGCTGGAAGGTCTCGGTAGCCCTGGAAGAGCTGGGCCTGCCGTACACCGTGCATGCCATCGACCTTTCCAAGGGTGAGCAGAAGAGCGCGGACTATCTGCGGATCAACCCCAACGGGCGCATTCCCACCATCGTTGACCGCGCCAACGGTGACTTTGCGGTCTTCGAGTCGGGCGCGATCCTCGTCTACCTGGCCGAGTCGACGGGCCGGCTGATGCCGGCAGAGCCCAAGGGGCGATCGCTAGTGATGCAGTGGTTGATGTTCCAGATGGGAGGCATCGGGCCGATCATGGGCCAGGCCAACGTCTTCTATCGCTACTTTCCCGAGAAGATCCAGCCTGCGATCGAGCGCTATCAGAACGAGTCGCGCCGGCTGTTCGAAGTGCTCGACCATCGCCTTTCGGAGAGCGAATGGCTGGCTGGCGATTACTCGATTGCCGACATTGCGCATTGGTGCTGGGTTCGAACCTATCGGTGGTCCGGCGTCAGCGTCGACGGCCTGCCGCACCTGCGCCGCTGGCTCGATGCGATGAAGGAGCGTCCGGCCTGTCGCCGCGGCATCGAGGTGCCCTTCAAGGTGGAGAGCGTGCTCAAGGACGAGAAGTCCACGCAGGACTTCGCGGAGCGCGCCCGCCAGACCGTGCAGCGTTGATTAGGCCAGCCCAGGAGCCGACCAGATGATTACCCTCTACGATTGTGCTAGCGCACCAAGCCCGCGGCGGGCTCGCATTCTGCTCGCCGAGAAGGGCGTGGCGCATGCCACCGTGAATGTCGATTTGAGCAAAGGCGAACAACTCGGCGCCGACTATCGGGCCATCAATCCGCTTTGCACCGTGCCGGCGCTGCGTCTGGAAGATGGATCGGTGCTGTGCGACAACGCCGCCATCGCGGCCTACCTGGAAGCTCGCTTTCCGGCGCCGCCGCTGCTGGGCGTCACGCCTCTGGAAAAGGCAGAGATCGCGAGCTGGAATTGGCGCATTGAATTCGAGGGGCTGATGGCAATTGCCGAAGCGCTGCGCAACAGTTCACCGGCGATGGCCAATCGCGCTTTGCCCGGGCCCGCAGATTACGCCCAGATCCCGGAACTGGCCGCGCGCGGCCTGGCGCGGGTGCAGCAATTCTTCGCTACTCTCGAGCGGCAACTGGCGGGACGCGACACGGTCGTGTCCTCGGGCTTTAGCGTCGCCGACATCACCGCGGTGGTAGTGGTGGATTTTGCACGGGTGGTGCGCATCAAGCCTGGTGAGCAGCACCCCAATGTGCTGCGCTGGCGCGCGGCGATGGCGCTGCGGCCGGCGATGGCGATCTGATCTCTGTAGTCAGGCGCATGGGTTGCGCCGCAATGCTGCGCTTCAGTCGCGGGCATAGCCGGCCTCAACCAGTTTGACCAGGGCGTACAGGGTCTCGTTGACCGGAGTGGGAACACCAAGTTCGCGGCCACGACGTGACACAAACCCGTTGAGGTGGTCGATCTCGCTCGGCTTGTGGCGCGCCATGTCCTGCGCGGTCGACGAGAGCTGCCCGCGCATCGCCACGGCGATGCGCGCCATCGCCTCGAGCGAGGGCGCCAGCGCCAGATCGATGCCCTCGGCGGCAGCGACCGCCACCACTTCGCGCACCACGCTCTGCTGCAGTTCGCGGATCGCCGGCAACGCGGCAAGCTGGCCGTAGTTGGCCTGGGCCAGGCCCGAGATCGCGTTGTAGGCGCAGTTGACCATCAGCTTGGACCACAGCTCGGCCATGAGGTCGTCGCTGATCCGCACCGGCACTCCGGCCGCCGCAAGGAAATCGGCCAGTGGCTGCAGGCGCTGCTCGGTTGCCGCCTCGTCTTCCGCCGGCGACGCTTGCGTGCCCGACCCGGCGGCACGCAAAGCACCGATGACCAGGTCGCCGCGGCCGTGGTGAGCAACGCAGCCTGGCGCGGGCATTGCGACCGCGACGTACACCACCGCCGGAACCACTGGCTGGCTCACCCGAGCGGCAATGGTGGCGGCGTTCTCGCCCCCGTTCTGCAGGCTCAGTACCAGCGCCTCAGGCGCCAGGTGCGCTGCCATTTGTTGCGCAACGGTATCGGTATCGGTGGATTTGACGCAGAAGAGCACCAGGTCGGCACCCCGCACGGCCGCCAGCTCTGAACTAGCCGCCAAGCGTATGGTTTCGGTTCGCCCGGCCATTTCCAGGCGCAGTCCGTCGCGCTCGATGGCCTGCACGTGGGCGGGGCGTCCGATCAGGGTCACACGATGTCCGGCGCGTGCCAGCATCGCTCCGAAGAAACTGCCGACCGCGCCCGCGCCGACCACCGCAACCGCACGAAATCGCTGGCTCACCATGACTTTGCCCAAGATCAATGAGGCTCGATGATAGCGTGCCCGAACTAGGGCGCCAGCAGCGCCTTGCCGATGTTCTTGCGATCCTGGATGTAGTGATGCGCCGCTGCCGCTTCTTCGAAGCGAAAGGTCCGGGCAATCTGCGGTCGAACTACCCCCTGATCCCAGAGCTCCAACAGCGAATCCGACCAACCCCGAATGCGTTCCAATTCATTCCAGAGGTGCCCCAGGTTGACGCCGAAGACCCCCTTGTTGTGGTTGATCAGCGCGACCGGCGTGAACTTAAACCAGGGCATGCTGGCCACCGTTTGCAGCATGCTGATGCTGCTGCGTTCCTTGCCCGTGGCTGCCGAGGAAATGCCGAACATGCCCAGCCGCCCGGTTGGTGCGAGCAGCCGGTAGCCCTTTTTGAACGAGGCGCCACCGACCGCATCGAGAATGAGTTCGACGCCGCGCCCGGCCATGATCTCGCGCGTGCGTGCCTCGAAGTCTTCGCTGCGATAGTCGATCAGATGATCGACCCCCAGGCTTCTGAGCTGCTCATGTTTTACCGTCGATGCCGTGCCGATGACCCGCGCGCCGATGTGCTTGGCGATCTGCGTCGCTGTAATCCCAACCCCGCCGCCGGCCGAATGCACGAGCATGGTTCCGCCGGCTCTCAGCGCACCCATTACGACCACCAGTTGCCAGGCGGTGAAGTAGTTGACCGGAATGGCGGCGCCTTGTTCTGCCGACATTCCCGAAGGGCGGATGAAGGCCTGGTTTGACGGGACGCAGACCACGTCGGCATAGCCGCCGAAGCGCGTCATCGCAAACACATCGCGATCGAGCCACGCCGCGTCAACGCCGTCCCCGATCGCGTCTACCCGGCCAGCGACTTGGTAGCCCACTACCACCGGTAGCGCCGGCAGGTCGGGGTAGATTCCCATGCGGCCGAGAATGTCGGCGAAATTGACGCCGCCGGCCTCAACGCGGATACGCAGCTCGCCCGAGCGCGGCGCCGGATCCGGCGCCTCCTGGAGCGTGAGGACCTCCGGGGCTCCCGCTTTCATGATCCAGATTTGGCGCATGGCACACTCCAGTCTACGTCGCTGGCACGGCGCAGGCTCCATACTGGATGCTGCGTGTGAACAGCCGACTGAATGTTATCTTTGCGTGCTGGCAGGTAAGGCTAGTTGTGAACCAGAGGACTCGTTCAATGAAGAAGCTATGTTTGATACTGATCAGCGGTCTGTTGAGTGTGCTGGTCCTGGTGGGGTGTGAAAAGACTACGACTGCCGCGCCAACGGCTGTGGCGAGCGCAAATGGCCTGCCCGACCTACCCAGGAATTCGTCCGGCTTCACCGACCTGAGCGTAGAACAGCTGGCAAGCAGCATGGCGAGCAAGAACTTCACGCTGGTCAACGTCCACGTTCCCGACCAGGGGAATCTACCCGGCACCGATCTCTCCATCCCGTTCGATCAAATTACCAACCGGCTCGACCAATTGCCCGGGAAAGATGCACCGATTGTTCTCTACTGCCGCAGTGGCAGCATGAGCACCCAGGCGGCAACGGCACTTGCTGCAGCGGGCTACAGCAAAGTCTATGAACTGGACGGCGGTTTCAATGCCTGGAAGGCTACCGGGCGCGAGTTGCTTGGCCAGCAGTAGTCGCAGCGCCGCTAGCACGGTGCCGATCAGTCATCATCGCCGATGCCTCGTCGCACGCGCATCGCGCGGCCGATGACGTCAAGCGTTGAGTCGCTCAGCAGCCGCGCAGCCATCGGCAGCAGTTCGGCTTCCTCGCGAGCGATATGTTGCTCATAGAGGGCGATTAGCGGATCCACGTCCGCGGCCGCCAAGACTAGCGCCTCGCCCGCTGCGATCGCCGCCAACTTGGGGCGCAAGATCCGCCATTGCACCTCGATCGTGCGGTGATCGGCAATCAGCGACTCGACCAGTTCCCGAATGCGGATCGGGTCCGATCCCGCCACTGATTCGAGAAGTGCCGGGAACAGGTCCGTCTCCTCATCGGCGTGGTGGTGCTTGGCCGCGGTGTCGAAATAGCGCAGCACAGCCGCTGCGGCGACACGGGCGTCTTCGTCGAGCTCGTGGGTAGTCAGGTGTTTGACTAGTCGCTGCAGCGTCTGGCACTGACGCTCAACGCGGTGGTGGCAGGCCGCCAGCATTTCCAGCGGCACCTCGAATCCGGCACTGGGTGCGTTGTGGCCCGGGAACGGCAGATTCATGGGCTCAGTCCTTGGTTGGCAGAATGGTCTGGTCTTGAGGCGCGGCTTCCAGAGCTGCGGGGTCATCGACGCGATGGTAGCGGTGCCGGCGCGTGCGGGTGCAGAACTACTTCATTCGATGAGGTCATGTCGCTGTGTTCTACAAATCCGTTTGAACGAACTGCTGGCGCGCAGTACATTCTGACCACAGAGGAACGCATCGCCGTGAACGAACCAGCGCTTGAAACCCTGCAAGTCGACGACATCCGCATGCGCGTGGCCACGCAGGGCAGCGGGCCGCTGGTGTTTTTTTGCCATGGCTGGCCAGAGAGCTGGTACTCGTGGCGGCATCAGATGGCCGCCGTCGCGGCGGCTGGCTTTCGCGCAGTTGCGCCGGATATGCGTGGCTACGGGGGAACTGACGCGCCCGAGAACCCCGCGCAGTACACCTTGTTGCACCACGTGGGCGACCTGGTTGGCTTGCTGAAGGTGCTCGGTGAGAAGCAAGCGGTGCTCGTGGGTCATGACTGGGGCGCACCCACAGTGTGGAACGCGGCGCTGATGCGGCCGGACCTCTTTCGTGCCGTTGTCGGAATGAGCGTGCCCTTTGCCCCGCCGGGCCGCGTTGACCTTCTGACGGCCCTGGAAAGGCAAGGCATCCACAACTTCTACATGCAGTACTTCCAGGCACCGGGCGTGGCCGAAACCGAGTTCGAACGCGATGTCGAAGCGACGATCCGGCGCGTCCACTTTAGCGGTTCGGGAGATGCCCCGGTTGCCACTGCCTTTGGCATGCTCGCCCCTGGATGCGGATACCTCGACAACACTATCGACCCGGAGAAACTGCCGTCGTGGATGAGCGAGGAGGACGTTGCCTACTATGCCGGCGAATTTCGCCGCAGTGGATTTCGCGGCCCGTTGAACTGGTATCGCTGTTTCCAATTGACCACCGAATTGATGGCGCCGTGGCGCGGCGCCGTGATTCGTCAGCCGTCAATGTTCATCGCCGGTGAGCGCGATGGCGTGTTGCGCTTCCCGGCGTCGAGAGCGCAGATCGAGCGTTTCCCCACCACGCTGCCGGGGCTGCGCGGCTGCCACATCCTCGCCGGCGCCGGGCACTGGATCCAGCGCGAGCGGGCTGAGACGGTCAACCAGCTGCTGGTAGCGTTCCTGAAGGGATTGTGACCCTCGCCGATGCCAACCGGACAAAGCTGAATCAGGCATATATTCGACGTGATGATCAATATCAATGTTGACCAGATACGATGCTCCGGCTGCGGAAGATGTATTTCTGCATGCGAATTGCGCTTGTTTTCCTTCGAAACCCGAAATTGGAAGAAGACTTCCGTGCTGAGCGACGGCGACCGGTGTACGGGTTGCGGAAAGTGCGCGCAATTGTGTGTGATTGGCGCGATCGTTCTGGAGTTCACCGATATGCCGACCTACGCGCACGACCGGGCAAACCGGCCCCGTTTCGGGATTTCGAATTGTTTTTAATCAGGGCCGAATTCAGTGTTCCGAACACATGTTCCCGGTTCTGGTGCGGTTGGATGCGCGCCTCGGCGGCTATCTTTCCGGGGGCGAGCAGCAAATGCTCACCATCAAGCGTACGCTGATGGGCAATCCCTCGCTTCTACTCCTGTATGAACCGGTCGAGGGCGTCGCGCCGGTGGTGGTGCAGGAACTTACGCGCCAGATCAAGGCGCTGAAGACGATGGGCCTCACCATCCTTTTTGCCGAGCAAAACATGCATTTTGCGACGCAAATATCAGATCGCGCCTACGTGATCGAGAAAGGTCACATCCGCTTTCAGGGCACGATTGTCACCTCTCGGCGTAATCAGGCCACTTGGTTTCCGGCATAAACAGGCCAGCATGATGGGAACGTTTTCGGCGTAATCAGGCCAGTGCGTTTTCGGCATATTCCGGCCAGCTGAAGCAGTAGACGGGCATCTCGAACTGACGCGGCATACCGCTACCCTCTAAGCTTTTTGCCCGGGAGGTCGGCGGTGAGTCGCAGGAGATTCGAGATGTTTCAGTATCGACAGGTGCTCGTGCGGCTGCGTGCGGGCGACTCCGAGCGCGAGATCGCCCGCACGGGCGTGATGGGCCGAGAGAAGATTGCCGCCTTGCGCGCGTTGGCGGCCTGCGAGGGCTGGCTTGAGGCCGACCTGGCGCTTCCCGATGACGCCACGATCGCTGCGGCGCTGGGTGGCGGGCGTCGCGCGCGCAGCACCGTCTCGACGGTCGAGCCGCACCGCGCGATCGTCACGCAGTGGCTCGACGCCGGCGTGGGCGGCAAGGCAATCCATGCCGCACTGTGCCGCGACCACGGCTACAGCGGCAGCTACTCGTCGGTGGCGCGCATGCTCCAGGCTCTGCGCGCAGCCCGCCCACCCGAGGTCACGGTGCGCCTCACCTTCGAGCCCGGCGAGGCAGCCCAGGTGGACTTCGGGGCCGGCCCCATGCTCACGCATCCCGACGGAGTGCAGCGGCGCACCTGGGCCTTCGTCATGACGCTCGCCCACAGCCGGCATCAGTACGTCGAGTTCGTCTGGGATCAGACGGTGGCCACCTGGCTGGGTTGCCATCGCCGCGCCTTCGAGTGGTTCGACGGCGTGCCCCGGCGCCTGATCATCGACAACGCCAAGTGCGCGATCACCCGCGCCTGTGCCAAGGACCCGCTGGTGCAACGCGCCTACGCCGAGTGCGCCGAGGGCTACGGCTTCCGGATCGACCCCTGTCCCCCGCACGATCCGCAGAAGAAGGGCATCGTCGAGGCCGGCGTCAAGTACGTCAAGGGCAACTTCGTGCCCACCCGCAGCTTCCGGGATCTGGCCGATCTCAACGCCCAGGCCCGGCGCTGGGTGATCGACGAGGCCGGGGTGCGCATCCACGGTACCACGCGCGTGGCGCCACTTACCCTCTACGAGCTCGAACGAACGCTGCTGCAGGACTTGCCCGCGATCGCCCCGGATCTGGGCAGTTGGCAGCGCGTGAGCGTGCACCGCGACTGCCATGTGCAGTTCGAACGCGTGCTCTACTCGGCCCCCTTCACGCTCGTGGGCAAGGTGCTGTGGCTGCGCGCCACCGACGGCGCCGTCGCCCTGTACGAGGACTTCCGCCACGTCGCCACGCACCCGCGCGGCCGGCGACCCGGGGAACGCGTCACCGTGGCCGATCATCTGCCACCGCACGCCCAGGCGTTCTTCGCCCACGACCGCAGTTGGTGTGTCGAGCAGGCCCGGCGCATCGGGCCATCGTGCCGCCAACTGATTGAACACCTGCTCACTGACCGCATCGTCGAGCGATTGCGCGCCGCCCAGGGCGTCATTCATCTGCTCAAGCGCTACGGCCCCGAGCACCTCGAAGCGGCCTGCGCCCGGGCGCTTACCCACAACTCGCCCTTCTACCGCACCGTCAAGACCATCCTCACGAGCGGCGTCGATCTGCGCCCGCAGGCCCCGCTCGATACCCCCAGCGGCTACGCCGCCGCCCCGCGCTTTGCGCGCGATGCACTCTCGCTCTTTACCCCCAACCCGCAGCAAGACCTGCTGCACTGACCCAGGAGAAGACCCACCATGAACCCCGTCCCTGAACTTGCCCCGCAACTCAAGCAATTGCGCCTCTCGGGCATCCTCGATTCGCTCGATGCCCGTAACCACCAGGCCATCAGCGCCAAGCTCGCCTACACCGAGTTCCTCGCCTTGCTCATCGGCGACGAGGTCGCCCGGCGCGAACAGAAGAAGTTCTCCCTGCGCCTGCGCCGCGCGCAGTTCCGTACCACCAAGACGATCGAGCAGTTCGACTTCGAGCGCCTGCCACAACTCAATCGCTCGCTCGTCCACGACTTGGCCACCGGACGCTATCTCGATGAGCGTGCCCCCGTGCTCATCGTCGGGCCGTGCGGCACCGGCAAGAGCCACCTCGCCCAGGCGCTGGGCCACTGCGCCGTGCGCCAGGGCGTCGATGTCGTCTTCGGCACCTGCGCCGGCCTCACCCAAAGCCTCAACGCCGCCCGTGCCACCGGCGCCTACGAGCGCAAGCTCGCCACCCTCGCGCGTGTGCCCTTGCTCATCATCGATGACTTCGGTCTCAAGCCCCTGCGCCCGCCAGCCGACGAGGATCTGCACGATCTCATCGCCGAACGCTACGAGCAAACCGCCACCATCGTCACCAGCAACCTCGACTTCCCGGAATGGGATCAGGCCTTCCCAGCCAACCGCCTGCTCGCCTCCGCAACCCTCGATCGGCTGCGCCACAACGCCTACTGCATGGTCCTCGACGGCCAGTCCTACCGCGCACCACGAATGGCTCCCACCGCACCCAAGCCGCGCGCGGTTGCAGCTCCCGTCAAACCCAGTCATCCTTGAGGCCTTGCGAGATGCTCGTCTGCACCACCACCGCTGGCCTGATTACGCCGGAAACAGGTGGCCGGATTATGGTGAGAGGTGACATGTGCAACTCAAAGCAGGCGTTGCGCGGCAGCTTGGGGTTGAAGCGCCAGTCGAAGTCCACCAGGGAGGGCCGTTCATCCAGGCCCGAGCGCTTGAAGCGGCGCTCCATCAGGCGCGAGCGGCGCCGGTCGAGCTCATCCTGGAGCATGGCGGCGAAGGTCTCCAGGAAGGGCTGCTGGGCGGCCTGGGCCTGCATCAGGCGAGTGGACAGGGTGTCGGCGATGCCGGACAGACGTAGCTCGCGCAAGGCGCGTTCGATTTCGATCATGTTCATGGCTGGGTGCTCGGGCTGGATTGAGGGGCGGTCGCGGTGGCGGCGTGGGCGAACAGATCGCCGTATTCATCGGCGCTGCGGATGAGCGCGTGCTGCTGGGTGAGCGTTGACGCCGATGCTGATACCGACGCTGTGGGGGTGGCGCTCTCCAAGGCCGCCAGGGCATCGGCCACCAGCCGCTCGGTGAGGGCCTTGACGTGGCGGTAGCTGTGTATGCCTTGCTCCATGGCGGCCGCACAGGCCGCGTCGATGTAGCGATGGGGGTAGCGTCGGGCCAGGTTGACGATGCCCCAGAGCTTGCGCTGGCCCACCCGGCCCTCGATGGCGAAGAGCATCTGACACAACCGTTGGGCCTGTGGCCCGATGTCACCGGCCTGACTGAGGATGTAGCGCGTCTCGCGCGAGGGGTTGAACACCCGCTCGGCCATGGGCAGCACCACGGTGCCGGGCCGCTCCGCCCGGGCGTGGGTGCGCAGTAAGGCCTGGGTGCGCAGGTCCCTGATCTCGATGCGGCGCTCGAACAGGCGCACCAGCACCTTGGAGCCAATGCGCGCGGGACGCGCAGCGTAACTGCTGTGGTCGATGCGCACGCAGCTGTCGTCGTAGACGCTGCGCTGCACCTCGGTGAAGTACGACATGCCAGTCAAGGGCAGCGCCTGCAGGTGCGAACGCTCCTCCTCGAACATGGCCTGCACCTGGCGACGCTCGGTGCCGTGGATGCGCGAGGCCGCCCACGTGCTCTCCCAGTGCTCCAGGAAGGCGTTCTGTTCTTCGAGGGTCGCAAAGCGTCGGCCCTTGAGCGCGGTGGACTGGGTGTGTTGGATCGCGTTCTCCACCGTTCCCTTGCGATTCGGATCCCGCACCCGAGCCGGGTCTGCCACCACCTCGTAGTGGGCGAGCGTGGCGGCATAGACCGGGTTGAGCGCTGGCTCGTACAGATCGGGCTTCAAGACGCCTTCCTTGAGGTTATCGAGCACGACGTAGCGGGTGGAGCCACCGAAGTAACGCCAGGCTTGTTCGTGCAACTCGGCCCAGACCTGCTGGCTGGACTTCCAGACCACCCGGCGAAAGCTGCGCCGCGAGTAGCGCAGCGTGGCCACGAACAGGCGCGGTTTGCGGTAGCGCTCGGTGCCGGGCACACGGGTGGGGGCGCCCTCGCCGTAGTCGACCTGCATCTCCTCGCCGGGCGCAAACGAGAGGCGGTCGAACTGTTCGGGCTCCTTGTGGCGACGCTGGGCTGCGAAGCGCTTGACGGAGTTGTAGGCGCCCTCAAAGCCGTGCCGGTCTACCAAGTCCTGGTAGATCGCAGTGGCGTTGCGACCCAGGCGCAGCTGGGCATCAATGAAGGCGCGGTGGGGCTCGCACCTGGAGGTGCTCGCCGCCAGTGACACCGCCAGACCAGTCGGTGGCCAGGGTGGGGCAGTTTGACCGCCAGAGTCGGTGGCCACCCCGGGGGAATTTGAGCGCTGGGCTTCATACCGGCGTTGGTAAGACCGAATGGTCTTGCGGTCGATCCCCGTGATGCGTTCTATGTCGCGCTGGCTCTTGCCCAGACCCAGCAGGGTGAAGATGGTTGTGCGTTTGTGCGGCTTCAAGACGTTCACTCCGTGACCTCCACTCGGGGAGGTCGGGTTCACGTCCCGCCAAACAGGTGCCGACGACGCCGGCGTTACCCCCTGTTCCCGATCAATTCAGGTGGGGGAGTTTGCAGTGGCCAAAACCGGGGGAGTTTGGGTGGCCATCGGGGCCTCGTCGGTCATCCCGTAGTTCCCCATCGATCCGTAGCCGGTCATGGTGCCCGTCCACATGTCGCCACCCATCGCCAGGAACAGGAAAGCGGCGATGACAAATGCGACGGCACAAGCGGTCTTGGTGGCGTAATTCATGATCTGCGTCTCCTTTAGTAGTGGCGGCGTACACATGGTTCCCGGGGCCTTGCCGTTAGGGCCGTCTGGTCAAGTCCGGGCGGGGTGGCGCGGGCGCCGCCACGCGTCCGCCTTCGTTCTCCCACTCGTTGAGCGCCTCGGTCTTGCGCCCCTCCTGACGAACGCGACTGCGCTCCGTCACCAGGAACGCGATGACCCAGGCGGCCAGTGCGCTCCCAATCAGTACCACCGGCAGGCTCAGGGCTCTATGAGTTTTCATTTCAGGGGCGGTAGTCCTTGTTGCTCTCTTCAAAGGTCTTGATCTGCGTCTCCGCCTGGTCCTTCGTGATGCCGTAGGTTTCCTGGATCTTGCCCGACAGCTGGTCGCGCTTGCCTCCGATCACGTCGAGGTGATCGTCAGTGAGCTTGCCCCACTGCGCCTTGACTTTGCCCTTGAACTGCTTCCAGTTTCCTTCCACGATGTCCCAGTTCATATCAAACTCCTTTGGTGGTTGATTTGTTCGGTGATCAAAAGCCAAGCTTGTTGGCGCCGAAGATCCCGATCAATCCGATGACGATCAGGTAAATGGCGACGATGTAGTTCAGCAGCCGCGGCGCGACCAGGATGAGAACCCCGGCAACCAGCGACGCCAGAGGGCCAATACCTAGAGTGATATTCATCGAAGTGCCTCTCTTCGTTACAGGTGAGGTAGGTGGGCTCCAAAGTCATGAAGCCCACGTTCCGGGAGTTGGCGCAAAGCCGCGCGGGAACCAACTACTGGTTCTTCTTGCGCTCCTCTTCTTCGCGCTTCAGCTCTTCGGCGCTCTTCTTCTTGCCTTTTGACTTACCCACGGTTGGGGGGGGTTCCTGGGCATTTGGTGTCGCTGCCGCCGCGGGCACTTCCGTTTCTGCTCGCTTCGCCGCGTCAGGCGCGGACTCTGGTCTCCCCCGCTGCGCCGGTTTGCGTGCCGCCGGAGCAGCCTTCTCGGGCGGAGCAGCCTTCTCGGGCGGAGCGGCCTTCTCGGGCGGGGCGGCCTGCGGTGATGGGGCTGCCACCGGTTCGGCGCGCGGTTTTTGTTTACCACGTTGCGCCGGGCGGTCGGATTTCTGTTCCGGCGGCTGCGCGGTGGGCGCCGGGGCCGGTTCGCGCTGCTGTGCTGGTTGCGCCTGTGGTGCGGACTCCGCGGGGGCTTTGCGCTGATCCGATTTGCCGCGTGCATTGCCCGGCCGATCTCCTTCTGTCGCCGGTGGTGGGCGTTTGCTCGGTCTTGCCTCCTGCGTGGGGGCGACCATCTTCACGACGGGCACCGGGGCGGCCGCGGCAGGCTGCAACTCCTTGCGTGCGGCTTCGTCGAGCGGCCGGCCTGGCTTCGCTGTCAACTGCTGCTGTTGTGCCGCGAAACCGACGTGCGCTGCAGGGGGCGCCGTGCGAGCGACGACGGGTCGCTCAAACGCGCGCGCAGGCGGTTTCTTGTCGGCCCGCACGGAGGCCCCGTGCACGCTGCGCTCGGTCGGAGCCACCGCCGGTGCGATCTCCACCGGAGAGCTGGCAATCATCTTCCGGGATACCTGTACCGCCGCCCGGGACACGGGCTGCGACTGCACGAAGGCGGTCACCGGCACGGCAACGACCGCCCCTGGAACCTGCCGGTTGACGTATACAACATTGGTCACCTTCGAGTTGTCGTAGTAGTTGTTGATGACCGTGTTGTTGATGACGGTGTTGCTGCGGTTGACGTTCTGGAAATAGTCGCGGCTCACCGTATACGACGGTCGATAGACTTCGCGCGGCCCCAGCGGGAACCACGCGACGCCACCGACATTGCCGCTGGAGATCGTCAGCTGGAAGTTGCCGCCGCCCACGAATACGACCAGTGCCGGGGCGTAGTAGGCGCGGCTGCGCACCGGACCCGGTATCCAACCCCAGGTTCCACCGATATGCGCCCAGCGGCCGTAGTGGGACACAGCGAAACCCCACGGTGCATCGTCGACCCACGTCCAACCCCACGGATCGATCCACGCCCAATGTCCGTCGCGATAAGGCGCCCAGCCGACGGCGACGCGATTCGGGGTCCAGACGTTGCCGTAGGTCGCGTCGACGCGCCAGGTGCCGTTGGCATCGAGATCCTGATATCCGACCACGTCTCGCGACACATAGCGGGCCGAGATCGAGCTGTCGTAGCGGCGGTCGCGATCTCTTGACCAGCGATCGAATTCGTCGATGCGCGGGGCCTCGCCATACTGGTACTCGCGCAAGTCCGTTCCCGTGAAGCGATAGGGTCGCCGCGAATCGATGACATAGGCCACGCCGTCGCCGTACACCTCACCTTCGCCGTTGCGCAGGATGATTATCGTCGCCGCGTCGTCGGGGTCGACTTCGATCCGGTATGAGCCCGGTTCCCGAAGGGTGAAGGCGAGATTCGGCGTGTTCACTTCGAACGACTGGCCGCGCTCGAGACGGCGCACCCGGACGTTCAAGGTGCCTTCGGTCAGTTGCAGTTGAGTAATTTGATCGTCGAGATTCAGAACCGATACGCCGGTCTCGGCGTTCATGCGAATCACCGCGCTGCCGATCTGGATTTCAGTCCGCCCATTGGCGTCAGTCCACAGTCGGTCGCCGGTGGTCAACGGACGATTGATCCGGGCCTCCACCCAATCGTTCTCGCCGGCGGGCGAGAAACTTACGGCCCCATCGAGGTAGCCCAGGCGCGCGACGCGCGACGGCGGGTCTGCCATGGCCAGGCCGCTGAAAGCCAATGCCGTGACGCCGAATAGGAGCGCGACAACCCGAAGATAGAGAGTTTGTACTTTCATGACGATTCCTTGCCCAAGAAAGAGCTAGATCTTGCCCATCAGAAACAGCACGAGCAGGATCACCAACAGGAGTCCAAGACCGCCGCTGGGTCCGTACCCCCATCCCCGACTGTGGGGCCAGGCTGGTATCGCTCCGATCAGCAGCAGAATCAAGACGACGAAAAGAATGGTTCCTAGTGTCATTTCATTTCTCCTGGCAGGTAAGTTTGAGTTCTGGTATTGCTTTCATCGCAAGGCCTCCGAAACGCAAATCTGAACCTCGGGTACATCCGGTTCGGTTGGTGCGAGTATGGGAGACGCGCTGTGCGGCGCACAGCGGACGGCGCCGCCACTAAACGTAGTAGATGTCCTACGCGTGCTGATCGCCTTCGCAAGGTTTCTGGGCGCGCGAATCCCGTCGCCCATCGTCCGGTCATAGATCGCGTTGTCGGCCTCGTAGCACGAGCAGGAAGCAGATTCCAGGGCGTCGCGGTCGAGAACCGTCAAGTCCCCGCGGGCGTAGCGAATGAGCTCGCGTTTTTGCAGCGCGGTGGCCGCCCGGGTGACGCCCACGCGACGCACCCCCAGCATGGAGGCCAGGAATTCGTGGGTCACGTGAAACTCGCGCCCGTGCGCCCGGTCCTGCGTCATCAAGAGCCAACGGGCCAGGCGCTCCTCGATCATATGGAAGCGGTTGCAGGCGGCGGCTTGGGCCAGTTGGCCCAGCGTCACGTAGAGATAGTGCTTAAGGGTGCGCTGCAGCGCTGGGCTCAGGCCGAGCTCGCGGCGGAACTGCGCGGCGTTCATGCGCAGCGCCGGTCCCGCGCCCTGCACCAGGGCGCGCAGTGGCGAAATCCCCACCCCGAGGACTAGTTCAATGCCGAGCATGCCTTCGTCGCCGACCAGAGCCACCTCCAGGCGCTGGGCGCCATTGACCGGCACGATAAGGGAAATGAAGCTGTCAATCGGGAAATAGGCGTGGCGTACCCGCTCACCGGGCTCGACCAGGATCTCGGCAAACGTCAGTTCGACCGCCTCGCAGCCCGCCAGGAAACGCAGGCGCTCCCTGCGCGGCAAGGCTGCGAGCAGGCGGTTGACGGCGGGGACAGGAGCGGTGGGCGGCATTTTGGTCTCGTGGTGTGGCCGATCCGGGCGAGCGAGAAACGCCCACCACACGATGGTCTGTTCACAGGATGGAGTGAAACGAGGTGCCCGTCTGGGCGCTAGCGCACACAACCCGCCTCGCGGGTGCCGTGCTGTGCGACCGTGGGATTGGGCGCTACCGCCCCGGGAAACCGGATTGCCGAACGGTGTTATTCCGAAGCAGGCGATCAGATTCCTTCTTGACCACCGCGTAGCACTCGCAGACCCGCGCTTCCAGCCCCGGTCGATCGAGCACGGTGATGTGGCCCCGGTGGTACCTGATCAAACCGGCTCTCTGAACGTTGCCGGCGGCCATCGTGACGCCCTCGCGACGCACGCCGAGCATATTGGCGATCAACTCCTGCGTCATGACCAACTCGTTCGTCGGCAGACGGTCCAGCGAGAGCAGCAGCCAGCGGCAGAACTGCTGATCCAATGAATGATGGCGGTTGCACACCGCCGTCTGCGCCATCTGGGTCAACAAGGCCTGGGTGTAGCGCAGCAACATGAAGTGGAGATCACTGGCGAGGTTGAATTCCTCCTTCACTACTCGCCCAGGAAGACGATAGGCGTAGCCCCCGCTTTGCACGACTCCCCGGCTGGACGTGCTTCCGCCACCCATGAAAAGCGCGACACCCACGACTCCTTCGTTGCCAACGATGGCAATTTCCGCCGATGCGCCATCCTCCATGACGTAGAGCAGGGACACGATGGCGGTGGTCGGGAAGTAGATGTAGGGCATCGGCTCGCCGGGTTCGTAGAGCGCCTGACCGAGCGCGACCGGCACGCATTCCAGATGCGGAAGGAGGCGCCCATAGGCGGGTTCCGGCAGGGCGGCAAGAAGGTGGTTCTCGCCCTGGTTGGCATCGACCGGCATAACGCACTTCCCAATAGCGGGTGGGAAACAAGCCGCCTGACCCACATGACCGCTCGCATGAGAGGAACCACAGTGTATCAAATTGCGCCCGAGCCGTTTGCCGTGCCCACTGCCATCGTGTGCGCCAGCGCACAGACACCGCGGCGAGTCCGGCGCAGCCTGCTTCCTACAATGGAGCGGAGCGGGAAGTGAACTGGCCATGATGCGGATATTCGGTTGTTGGGTTCCGGAATGAAATTTCGGGGCAGCGTGCTGGGTCCGTGTGGTTGGTTATTCATGCTCCTGGTGTGGGCGCTCGGTCTTGCCGGCTGTGGCAACCTGCCGACTGTCGTGCCTGATCTGGTCCGACCCTCCGGCCCTCCCGTGCAGTTGACCGGAGCGCGTGGGCCGCTGTCGGCTGCGCAGAGCAGGGCGGTCCTCGGGCGCCTGGAGAAGCGCGGCCAGGACATCAGCCTCCTCGATCGCCACCTCGCGCTCGAGGAGGCCATCGTCGGCAGCCCGTTGACCACTGGCAACCAGGTGCGCTTGCTCCAGGACGGTCCGGCCACTTACCGGGCGATGCTGGCGACCATCATGGCGGCGCGCGATCACATCAACCTGGAGACCTACATCCTCGATGACGACGAGATCGGTCAGCAGTTCTCCCGGGCACTGATCGACAAGCAGCAGCAAGGTGTTCAGGTCAATCTAATCCGTGACAGCGTCGGTACCATCGGCACCCCGGTGGCCTTCTTCAAACGGTTGAGCGACAGCGGCATCGCGGTGCTCGAATTCAACCCTATAAATCCCTTGGTGGCGCGCACGGTCTGGGCGCTGAACCAGCGCGACCACCGCAAGTTGCTGATCGTCGACGGCGAAACGGCGTTTCTGGGCGGCATCAACATCAGCAGTGTGTACTCCGGTAGCGCGCCACTGCATGGCGCGCGTGGCCGCTCCGACGGAACCCTGGCGTGGCGCGACACCGATCTGCAGTTGCGGGGGCCGGTGGTGGCCGAGTTCCAGAAGCTGTTCCTCGCGAGCTGGGAAAACCAGAAGGGCCCGCCGTTGGCGGCCAAGAACTACTTTCCGCGCCTCGACGGCATCGGCCGCGAGGTGGTGCGCGCGATCGGCAGTTCGCCCGAGGAGTCCTACAGCCTGATCTATGCCACGCTGCTCTCGGCCATCGGCAGCGCCGAGACCAGCGTGTACCTGACCAACGCCTATTTCGTCCCCGACCCGCAACTGCTCGCCACGCTCGAGGCGGCCGCCCGGCGCGGCGTCGATGTGACGCTGATCCTGCCCAGCAAGACCGACTCCTGGCTGGTGTTCCACGCGGGCCGCGGCTACTATGCTCGATTGTTGCGGGCTGGCGTAAAGATCTACGAGCGGCGCGGGGTCATTCTGCATTCCAAGACCGCGCTGATCGACGGCGTGTGGGCCACGGTCGGATCGACCAACCTCGACTGGCGCAGCTTCTTGCACAACTACGAATTGAACGCGGTGGTTTTGGGCGCAGAGTTTGGCAAACAAATGCAGGCGATGTTCGACAAGGACCTGGAGGCGTCAGACGCGATCACGCTGGAGCAGTGGGAGCGCCGTGGGCTCACCCTGCGCGTCAAGGAATTGTTCGCACGGGCTTGGGAGTACTGGCTATGAGCGCGCAAGAGAGGCAGGCTAGCAACATGAACTGGAGATTTCAGGAAGGTGCGGATGGCGCACAGATCTCCGACGAGGTAGCGGCAATATTGGATGCGATCAATGCCGCACTGACGCCGATCATCGGACAGCGCGGCGTCGCCGCAATCTACACACGCAGCCTTCACCTCGCCGTTTCGTCCCTCCCATGGCTAAAAACCGGCCAGGAAGGCATCCAGACAGTGATGGATCTTACCGCGCTGAAGTCGGTCCTCGCGCAGCAAAGCCGTGCTGACGCCGCTGTCGGTGGCAAGGCGGTCCTGCAGACGTTTTTCGATATTTTGGTCGGCCTGATCGGACCGTCGCTAACGGAACAATTGCTTCGTCCCGCCTGGGAAAAACATTTGAGCGAGCCGACCGCGTAGGACATACCGCCATGACAACGAAGGTAACCATCAATCTCCTGCACACCGGCGTACCGGGCCTGGATGAGGTGTTCGGCGGTGGTTTGCCGGAGTATTCATTCAACCTCGTGGCCGGCCCTCCCGGTTGCGGTAAGACGACACTGGCGCACCAGATCATGTTCGCGCTGGCCACGCCGGAGCGCTCCGCGCTGTATTTCACCGTTCTGGGTGAGCCGCCGCTAAAGATGCTGCGCTACCAGCAGCAGTTTGATTTCTTCGACAGGAAGCTGATCAACCACGGCGTGCGGTTCATCAATCTGTCCGAAGATGCGATGGCCGGCAACCTGGACCGGGTACTGCGGCGTATCGTCGATGAGGTTGCACTGCACCGCCCGGGACTCATCTTCGTTGACTCTTTCCGTTCCCTGGTCTTCGCCAACACGGCCGAGGGAAATCCCCACAACAGCCTGGCCCAGTTCGTACAGCAACTTGGCATGCTCTTGACTAGTTGGCAGGCCACCACCTTCCTGCTCGGCGAGTATTTCGACGAGCTCGACGCCAACCCGGTATTCACGGTGGCCGACGGGCTTATTTGGCTGCGCCAGAGCGTCCAGGGCAACTCCATGGTGCGCAAGATCGAGATCATGAAGATGCGCGGCCAGGCAACACTGCCGGGACTGCACACCTTCCGCATCAGTTCGGCTGGCATCCGGGTGTTCCCCCCCGCACGCGTTGCCGTGGCCACGCATGCCGAGATGACCGCGGACCCGCTCGATCGCCGGTTGCTGATGGGCGTGCCGCTCCTCGACGAGATGCTGGGCGGCGGCCTGCCGAACGGCTATTCGTTGCTGGTGGCCGGCCCTTCGGGATCGGGCAAGAGTATCCTGGCATCGGCCTTCCTGGCCGAGGGCGCGCGCGGCGGCGAGACCGGAGTCCTGGCGGCGTTCGAGCAGCATCCGAACCGGGCACGCAATCGCGTGCTCGCCGACCTGATCCATCGCGGTCAAGTTGGCCTGGTCGACAGTCGGGCGTCTGATCTGTCGATCGATGAGGTCGTGCTGCTGATCATGAGCGAGGTGCGGCGGCTGGGCGCGAGCCGCATCGTTATCGATTCGCTCACGGGTTTCGAGCTCGCCCTGGCGCCGACGTTCCGCGCGGACTTTCGCCAATCGCTGTTGCGCCTGATCACCACCCTGTCGAGCGAAGGCGTCACCGTGCTGATGACCTCCGAACTCGAGGACCGCTATACCGACCTGCGCTTCAGCCCCTATGGCGCGGCCTTCCTGACCGACGCGATCATCGTGCAGCGCTACATCGAGCTCGGCAGTCGGCTGCTGCGCGTGATGGCCGTGATCAAGGTGCGCGCGAGCAACCATTCGAACGCACTGCGCGAGTTCACCATCAGTGACGACGGTATCAGCATCGGCGCGATGCTGCCAAATCAGGAAGGGTTGCTCGGCGGAAGACCGACGAACAGGCGTTATCCCGAGCAAGAAGCCGCAGCCGAGTAACCGGATGAATTTTGAGTCGCAACGATTGGGCCGAGCCTCATGACCAAGAGTCGTAAGCAGCGCGACGCAGCGGTGGCAAGAGCCGAGCAGGACCTGGCCCGGTTGACCGAACGTGCCGACGCGATGCGTTCCCTGCTGGTTCGCCTGCTGCAGGACGTAGTGCTGGCAGAGAGTCGCCTGAAAAGGAGTAACACGGGCCAGCTTTTGCATGCCAACGAGCATCTGGTTGTGACGGCCCTGGCGGCACAGGCGGACGCCGAGGCCACAGTGCAGACGATGGCTGAAGTCTCGCGGGCGGCCGAGCTGGATTCACTGACGCAACTACCCAATCGCGTGCTGTTTCTCGACCGGCTTGGGACCGCCCTTGCCGCTGCCCGCCGCAATGGCACCCGATTGGCGCTGCAATTCCTCGACCTCGACAATTTCAAACCGATCAACGACACGTTTGGCCACGCGGTCGGCGATGAGGTGCTCAAGCTGGTGGCACAGCGGCTTAGGGCGGCGATTCGCGAAGTCGACACGGTCTGCCGCTACGGCGGCGACGAATTCGTGATCCTGCACACCGAAGTGTCTCAGCCCTCTGACGCCGGGATGATCGCCACCAAAGTGCTCGAAGCGCTCAGCGCCCCGAGCCAGGTCGGAGATCATACCCTGAACCTGACGGCAAGTGTCGGCATCAGCATCTACCCGGACGACGGCGAGGATGCCGATACGCTCATGCGCGCGGCGGACGTCGCCATGTACTACGTCAAGCGGCACCGGCCCGAGAAGGGTGTGGCGGCCACCTTCCATGGCGACGTGCCCACTGGCGAACGCAGCATGGCGTCGCCGTCCATCACAGCGCTAGGGCAGAATATCGCCGATGACGACCAGACGCTGTTTGGGCAGCTGTGCTGGCGGGCCCAATTGAGGACGGCGAACGAACAACTGGTGCTCGCCGCACTGAGCGCCCAGGAGCTTTTGGACGCCGCCGAGCGGGCGCGGCGGCTGCAGAATGAGTTCATGGAGGCCGTGGCGGTCGAACTCTCCGATCCGCTGGCGCCGATCCGCATTGCGACCGACGTCCTGGGACTGGCTCGCACCAACGATGCGTTGCTGCCGCGGGTACAGGAAAGCGTCATGGACCAGGATCAGCAGATGTTGCAACTGGTGAACCGCCGGCTCGATGGTTCGGGCGGCGACGCGAGCACTCTGGGCCTCGAACGCCGCAGGGTCGACATGGTCGGCCTCATCGGTCAAGCGGTGGATGCCTGTCGACCATTTATGGCGGCGCGTGGCCAGAAGTTCGATGCCAATCGGCCCACAGGTGCGCTCGAAGTCCAGGGCGACCCCATCCAACTCACGCAGATCATCAGGAATCTGCTCGACAACGCCTCTCGATACACGCCCGAGGGCGGTGAGATTGCGCTTTCGGTCGTGACGTCGGGCAACAACGTTCTGATCACGGTATCCGACTCCGGCATCGGGATCACGGCGCAGGCACTGGGCGCCATTTTCGAACCGTTTGAGCGCGACATCCACGCCACCGTTTTCAACAAAGGGGGCCTCGGGATCGGGCTCACGGTGGTGCGCGCGTTGGCCCAAGCCCACGGTGGAAACGTTGCCGCGAGCAGTGCCGGGCGCGGACTCGGCAGCCAGTTTGTCGTCACTCTGCCTCTGGCAGATCCTGCCTCGCTCGTCGGGAGTGAGCGCCACGGCAGGGGGGATCCGGACTCGGACGCGTAGCGCTCCCCGCGCTTGTGCACCAGATCGACGCGGTCCACCTTGCAACCAATGCGCCGGTGGTGGCCGACGGCAGTGCGATCGACGCGCTTGACACCGGCGGCGCCTGGGTATTGCAGAAGCTGCTGCTGCGCCTGACGAGCGAAGGCGCCAGCGTTACCCTGCACGGGTTGCGGCCGGCGTTCGAGCCGCTGCTCACCGTCGTGGCGCAGCAGGTCGCCGACCAGGCCGGGCAGCTTGTTCCCGCGGCCCCGGTCCCGCCCAATACGCTCTACCGCATCGCTCAGAGCAGCGCTGCGGCCCATCCTGTTCAACATCTGCGGCGCCGGATTTGATGCCCTGCCCATCGTCGGCCTGCTCTCGTTTCTGCTCGGTATCGTGGTTGCCTACCAGGGCGCCGCCCAGTTGCGCCAGTACGGCGCCAACATCTTCGTCGCCGACCTCGTTGGCGTGTCGATGCTTCGCGAGTTCGCGCCACTGATTACGGCCATCATCATTGCGGGCCGCTCTGGATCAGCCTACGCCGCGCAGATCGGGACGATGGCCGTCACCGAGGAGATCGACGCCATGCGCACGATCGGCATCGACCCCCTCTAGACCGAAGTTCCCGGGCCACAAGGGTGCTTTGAGCACCTAAACACCTATGGAATCAACGAGTTGAGGGTTATTTCTGGCGTCAGGATGTAGGCATGTATAAGGCTTGACATGGGATAGGCTATTGTTTT